>CAZQPS010000033.1:0-10356 GCA_964595285.1 uncultured Dehalococcoidia bacterium
GCATTATCTTAAACTGACGTGAAAATAAGTCAATGAAGAGATTAAATGAAATTGGCGTATTATAATATCTAACTGGAATATTCGTTCATTGGCAATATGTTAAATTCTCCGCCACTGTTCACCAAAGATTCCACTGCCACCCTGGCAGTATCAATAGAAGTGAAACAAGGGATGCGTGCTTCTACAGCAGCTCTCCTGATTTCAAATGCGTCAGCTAGGGCGTCTTTATCTCCTTCAATTGTGTTGACAACGGCATTTACAGTGCCTTCTTTGATAAGGTCTACGGTGTTTGGATGATTAGACTCGTGGGCTTTGGGAACTTCTACGACATGCATTCCTAGTCCTCTTATTAAATGCGCTGTCCCGGATGTGGCATAGAGTGTGTAGCCCGTGCCTGACAAGTTACGGATCATAGGTATTGCTTCTGACTTGGTTCTATCTGCGATGCTGATTAGGATCGAACCTTTGACGGGCAATGTAAGCCCTGCAGCCATCAATGCTTTGGCTAATGCTGGAGAAAATTCTTTGTCAATGCCCATAACTTCTCCGGTTGATTTCATTTCTGGACCCAGATATGTGTCTACACCCGCTAGTTTTGACATGGAAAAAACAGGAGCTTTCACTGCGACTAGATTCTGCTTTTTCCATAGACCTCCCTGGTAGCCTTCAGACTCGAGAGTTTTTCCAAGCATAGCTTTGATTGCCAGTCGAATCATTGGGACGCCAGTGACCTTAGATATAAACGGGATCGTTCTGCTTGCCCTAGGATTGACTTCTATTACAAAAACTTCTGTTCTGCGATCAGATGGCGTTGTCTCCTCTGGACTACGGTAGGCAGGTCCTCCTACGACTACATACTGTATATTCATCAAGCCTCGTACGCCGAGTTCGCGACCTATACGTGTAGTGTAATCAACTATAGTATTTACTTCTTCCTTAGTGAGAGTTAGTCCGGGGTATATTGCCATGGAATCCCCACTATGGACACCTGCTCGTTCTACGTGCTCCATAATGCCCGGAATAAGCACATTTTCACCGTCACAGACTGCATCTACTTCAACTTCGCGACCTTCGAAGTATTTATCTATTAGAACTCTCCTTCCGATACCAGCTGCCAGGGCTGAATTCATGTATCGAACTAGTTCTGTGGCGTTGGGGACTATTTCCATAGCGCGTCCCCCTAGAACATAGCTGGGCCGCACTAAAACAGGGTATCCTATTTCCTGTGCGACCACCAAAGCTTGTTCTAAGTTAGCGACTGCGGCGCCCGGAGGATTAGGTATGTCGATATTTGATAAGAATTCTTCAAATAGATGTCGATCAGAGGCAGTGTCGATTGACTGAGCTGAGGATCCAAGGATCGGCATACCTAATGAGTCTAGGGTTTGAGAAAGATTAATTGCAGTTTGGCCGCCGAACTGAACGATAGACGGTGGAATATTATCATCCAAGCTTGTCTCGTTCTCCAAAATGTCGAAAATACTCTCGTCATCTAGAGGTTCAAAATACAACCGATCGCTTGTATCAAAGTCTGTCGAAACGGTTTCGGGATTAGAATTCACCATGATGCTTTGTATGTTTTCCTCGCTTAGCGCCCATGCGGCGTGGACAGAGCAATAGTCGAATTCTATTCCTTGGCCTATGCGTATAGGGCCACTGCCAATAACAAGTGCTTTCGCTCTATCATCCGGAATTGCTTCGTTCTCAATCTCGTATGTACTGTAGAAATAGGGTGTCTGCGCTTCGAATTCTGCCGCGCAGGTGTCAACCATTTTATAGACAGGTAAGATTCCCCAGTTGTGCCTAAGTTGGCGTACTTGAAGGCCAGATTTGTCTGTGAGAACACCAATCTTATCATCTGAAAATCCCATTCTCTTGGCAGACCTAAGGAGTTCCGGTTCCAGAAAGTTTTGAAGTAGTAAAGTTTCCATTTCTGCAATGTTTTGAAAAGCTCGAGTGAACCAGGGGTCAATTCCAGTAATCTCTGAGACATGCTCTGGAGAGATTTGTCGGCGAAGGGCGAAAAGAACAGCCCATAATCGTTGGTCATGTGGGGAAAGGGGAAGACTGTCTACAAGAGCCTTTTTATCGTAGTTATTCCAATCCTCGTCTTCCCATAGGATGTCCCTGTTAGTAATTTCAAGAGAACGGACCGCTTTCTGGAAGGCGGCCTCAAACGAGCGGTCAATGGCCATGACTTCACCAGTTGCTTTCATCTGTGTGTTAATAGACCGATCTCCCGCTGGGAATTTATCAAATGGCCACCTGGGAATCTTGACAACACAGTAATCTAACGCTGGTTCGAACGCAGCGACTGTACGCTGTGTGACAGCATTTGGAATTTCATCAAGGCGTTTACCTACCGCGATTTTTGCGGCGACACGAGCAATAGGATATCCGGTGGCCTTGCTGGCTAGTGCACTGCTTCTACTGACTCGAGGATTTACTTCTATGATGTAATAAGGGCTGTCAGATCTCCCCTTGGGACCCAAAGAATTGGCAACTACATCTCCGGGCTCCAATGCCATCTGTATGTTGCAGCCCCCTTCAATACCGAGTGCACGGATTATCTTGAGACTTGCCGTCCGTAATGACTGATATTCTTTATCAGAGAGTGTCTGACTAGGTGCTACTACTATGCTGTCTCCCGTGTGAACGCCCATGGGATCAATGTTTTCCATGTTGCATATAGTTATACAATTGTCTGCGCTGTCTCTCATCACCTCATATTCGATTTCTTTCCAGCCAATTAAGGATTTCTCCAGGAGAATTTGATTTATGGGACTCGCAGCTAATCCACCTGCAGCAATGGTTTCAAAATCCTCTATCGTGTTCGCGATACCACCGCCTGTCCCGCCCAGTGTATAAGCAGGTCTAATAACTAGAGGAAGGCCTAGTTCCTGCATGGCTTTTCTTGCTTCTTTCATTGACTCAACGATTTCGCTGGGGGGAACGGGTTCTCCGATATCGTTCAATAATTGTCTGAAAAGCTGTCTGTCTTCCGCTGTTTTAATGGTCTGTACAGATGTTCCAAGAAGGTCTACGTTATATTTTTCAAGGACCCCGGTCTCAGCGAGTTGGACGGCTAAATTAAGACCTGTCTGGCCTCCGAGCGTGGGAAGAATACCATCGGGCTTCTCCTTCTGGATGATACGTGTGAGAACTTCGATGGTCAGAGGCTCTATATAAACTACGTCAGCTATTCCTTCATCTGTCATTATTGTTGCTGGGTTGGAATTCACAAGTACAGTGATAACGCCTTCTTCCCTGAGAGACTTACATGCCTGCGTACCGGCATAGTCAAATTCAGCGGCTTGTCCAATTACAATGGGGCCCGATCCGATAACCATAACCTTTTTAAGTGAAGACTGCACTTTAATTATTCTCCATAAATTGCTGATTGGTATTGGATTGAGGAGGGACGGTTAATTCGTTAAACATTGCACATACTACGGTTGAAGTGACTTCCGTCAATTTCGAAGCGTTTTGTCATATTAGCCAAGACAAGCTCGTAGGTTCCTTTCCGAAGACAACTAGCGTCGAGCGGTAGAACTCTAATAAAATCTACTATCTCATCCGTTTGTCCACAGTTCTCATCGTCATCTGGTGCACGTTTAGTTATTATGTCGACATGTAATTCAAAGCCTTCTAAAGACTGGTTGATTTCTTCAATTCTGGTACAAGGATGTACGAATGTTCCATGTATGAAAATCTCGAATTCTTCGTTACTGAACTCTCCGCCTGGACGCACTTCCACTGTATTTACAAATGCTTCACCCACAGGGTTTCCCCGTGGAGGTCTAGGTCCACACCCACTGGTCAGGAGGATTACTATTAACAATATGCCTGCCAAGGGCACAATATTATTTAAAAGCAATGAAATTCTATTAGTGCTCAAGACTTATACTCCTTGACCAAGTCTAGAAATCTGTCGAACAGATATTCGTTGTCCTGAGGTCCTGGGGATGCCTCTGAATGATACTGAATTGTTAAAATTGGCAAAGATTTGTGTTTGATTCCTTCGACGGTGTCGTCATTGAGATTAATGTGACTGACTTGGATATCAGATGGCAGGCTGTCGGGGTCTAATGCATACCCGTGGTTTTGAGCCGTAATATAAACGGCTCCTGTTTCTATGTCCCTCACAGAATGATTGGCCCCCCTGTGGCCAAATTTAAGTTTGAAAGTTGTGCCACCGAATGCTTTTCCCACGACTTGATTACCGAGACAGATCCCAAATAAGGGAACTTTACCCGCAAGTTCTTTGACGGAGTTAACAGCATAGTTAAGGTTGTTTGGATCTCCTGGTCCCGGAGAAATTAACACACCATCAGGTTTGGTATCTAGGATGTCTGACGCCTGCGCTGTGGCTGGCAACACGGTGACCTGGCAGCCCTTTGATCTAAGTATTCTTAAGATATTGTATTTTAGTCCGCAGTCTGTGACTGTTATTTTGTATGTTGTCTCGGGCGCGGGATTGTATGAGCCGAATTCATTAGACATAGTTGCTGTTGGCAAGTCCCAGGGGTATGCATGTCTAGTGCTAACCTTACTCACGAAATCAGTTTCCTCGTATCTTGGTAATTGCGTGAGTTCCTCTAGTGCTTCGTCTCCAGACTTTTGAGTTGTTATCATCCCCATCATCACCCCTCTTGACCTTAAGTGTCTCGTAATTGCTCTGGTATCTACACCACTTATCCCAGGCACGTCATGCGATTTCAGGAAGTTATCCAATGATGAGGTGCTAAGTGAATGGCTAGGTCGTCTGCTAAACTCCCTGACCACAAATCCTGAAACCTGTATTTTCTTAGATTCGCTATCACGATCGTTTATCCCGTAATTGCCGATTATGGGATAGGTTGGCACGACAATTTGTCCTGCGAATGAGGGGTCTGTTAACATTTCTTGATAACCAGTCATTGAAGTCGCGAACACAACTTCACCATAGCTAGAATTGTTGGCGCCAAACGAGTAGCCTTCATAAATTGTTCCATCTTCAAGTACGAGTCTTGCAGGAAGACTTTTCATAGCAAAGGCCTTTCTCCGTTGTTATTGAGTTGATATATCATCTTGCCGCCTACGAATGTTGCCTGTACTTGGCCGCGTAGATGTTTGCCATTTATTGGGGTGTTTCTACCCTTGGACACAAAAGTGTTTGTGTCTACAAGCCATTCTGCTTTCGGGTCGAAAATAGTGATGTCAGCTTGGGCCCCATGCCTGAGAATACCAATGTCTGAACGCCCAATAAAGGCCGCGGGAGCGGCAGTTAATTTCCGTATCAGTAGTGGTAATTCTAGCCTCTCTTCATGTACGAGAGACATGAGTTGTCCTAAGGCCGTTTCTAGAACACTTATACCAAATGCAGCGTTTTGGAAAGTTGTCAGTTTGTCAGCTTGATTATGTGGTGCATGGTCAGTAGCTATAAAGTCTATAACGTCTGTCTTGAGTCCTTCAATCAGTGCTTCTCTGTCTTGATGTGTTCTAAGTGGCGGATTGACTTTCGCGAACGTATCAAATGCTGAGGAATCAAGGGGTTCAAAACTATGTTGACTTTCGTATTTTCCTAGAACGGCGTTATCAGTGAGAGTAAGATGATGAGGAGTGACTTCACAGGTTATGTTAGAGAGGCCTTGACCTTTGGCATCTCGTACTAAACTTAGGGCACCTCCAGTGCTTAAATGAGCAACATGATAGCGGCCTCCTGTTAGTTGAGCTAAGGATATATCTCTGGCTACCATTATGTCCTCTGCGGAGTTGGGAATACCTGTTATCCCTAGTCGATTAGATACCCAACCTTCATTCATAGCACCATTCCCGAATAAACCGGGATCTTCACAGTGGTTTATTATCGGCAAATTGAGAGCGGAGCTATAGCTTAAAGCCTGCCTCATTATGTTGGAGTCAGATACAGGGTGGCCGTCGTCACTGAACCCAACTACGTTGGCGGTTGCTAGTTCTCCCATCTCGGTAATCTCTAGCCCCTTGCTACCCTTGGTAACGCTTCCAATTGGGAGTACTCTCACTACGGCGTCTTCTTTTGCTCTTTGTAATACGTAGTCCACAGTTGCTCGTGTGTCCATTACGGGATTTGTGTTTGGCATTGCGCAGACGGTCGTAAATCCCCCCTTAGCGGCGGCTTGGGTGCCTGTCCTTATGGTTTCTTTGTCCTCGTATCCGGGTTCTCTTAAATGGCAATGGAGGTCTATGAACCCAGCAGTGACTATTAATCCATTAGCTTCAAATACTGTTGCTCCATCTGGCAGTTGAATATCATGGTCGATCCGCTCGATTTTATCTCCGCTGATCAGAAGATCGCAGATTCCGTTTAGCCCAGCAGCTTCGTCGATTACGTGGCCACCCTTAATTAAAGTATGTAAACTCAAGAAATTCCCTACTTTTTAGATTATGGAAGACAGAATTCATTTGTGTAGGCTAACGCCTTACTATTCGTTATCACTTCAAATAGACCTTCGGTTATTTGCAACTTTGTGAAGCAGAGCCATGCGTACCGCTACGCCATTTTTGACCTGTTCTTCGATTACAGACCTTGATCCGTGTGCGACGTCTGTATCAATCTCTACGCCCTCGTTTATAGGTCCTGGATGCATTACTATAACGTTCGGCTTGGCATGAGCTAGGCGTTCTTCAGTAATGCCATATAGGTTGGAGTACTCCCTTAGTGTGGGTAAAAGTCCGGCTTGTTGCCGTTCCTTCTGCAGTCTTAATGCCATCACAACGTCTGCTCCCTCCAGTGCATTATCTAGTTGTGTCTCTACGCGGACGGATGAAAACGGGTGTTTGTCGTGTTTGCTATCGGCGGCAGGCAAAAGATCTCTTGGCAGGAGGGTAGGAGGCGCGCAAACGATGATGTGCGCACCCATTTTTGTGAAGGCCCAAAGATTCGATCTCGCAACCCTACTGTGAAGGATGTCTCCAACGATAGCAATCTTGAGTCCCTCTATTTTGTTAAATCTCGATTGAATAGTGTATAAATCTAAAAGAGACTGAGTGGGGTGGGCGTGCATTCCATCCCCGGCATTTATAATGGATGCATCTAAATGTCGGGCTAGGAAGTGAGGTGCCCCTGAATGAGGATGTCTAATTACTATGATGTCCGCATTCATAGCTTGAAGTGTAAGGGCGGTGTTGTAGATTGACTCTCCTTTTTCCACACTGCTTCCAGAACCAGAAACATTTATGACGTCCGCACTCAGTATTTTACCCGCTTGTTCAAAAGACACTCTCGTTCTAGTGCTCGCTTCATGGAACAAGGTAATAATTGTTTTACCCCTCAGAGTGGGAACCTTTTTTATGTCACGGCCTAAAACCTCTTTCATCGCGAGGGCATTTTGTAATATGTCTTCAATTTCTCTTTTGGAGAGATCGTCAACGTCTAGTAAGTTATGTTGTAAATATCTAAATTCTTTGTGTTGGACTTTTTCAAGATCTGTTTCATGAGTCTTTTCTAATTGCACGTCACATAGCCTCCCTTGTTACAACAACCGAGTCTACAGAATCCGTTTCCAAGATGCGTACCTGGATGGCCTCCTCGAGCGACGTTGGAATGTTTTTACCTACGTAATCTGCTCTTATCGGTAGCTCTCTATGTCCCCTATCAACTAGAACTGCTAATTGAATTTGCCGAGGGCGTCCAAAATCATTCAGAGCGTCCATAGCGGCCCTAATACTGCGCCCAGTGAATAGCACGTCATCTACCAGTACGACGGTTTTGTGTTCTACAGGTGCTTCAATGTTTGTTCTGCGCATTAAGGGCGTGGTTTTGGCTGCTATATCGTCCCTGTAAAGGGTAATGTCTAGTTCGCCCACGGGAACAGGAGTACCTTCGAACTCTCTCATCAGGCTCGCTAGTCTTTTGGCTAGCGGTACGCCTCTAGTATGCATACCGACGAGGATAACGTTTTCTGCACCACTGTTACGTTCCAAAATCTCATGAGATATACGAATTAACGATCGTTTGATTTCACCCGAGGATATAATTTCTTTTTCCTCACTTGTTAATTCGTGACTATTATTAGACATAAAAAAACCGCCTTATCGGCGGCAAGGGGGCATCCTACAAAATTAGGTATGCAATTAAAACCCGAAGTATATTCCCTTGCCAGCCTCTCTGGACTGAGTTAAAGGGTAGCGTTCAAAGTTATCCGAACTCCCTACGGTTGTTTTCCGCTAGTATTGTATGATTCGTGGCCAAATAGTGCAAGAAGGAAGCAGAATCTCACCTTGACTCGTTATGAAATGAAATTTTAGAATTACTTGAGAAATAGCATTTCGCGACTTTGTAAGAATAAAGAGTTGTGTTTGATTGAAAGAGTTTGTCTATTGGACAATCCACGGAGTAAAAATCAGATCGTTGAAGTTACATCAGCTGGTGGTGTCGTATGCCGTTATACGGGTGGACTGCCTGAGGTAGTAGTTTGTGGCACAAACAATCCTCAAAGTGTGAGGCTCCCCAAAGGAACTCCTGAGGGCCTAGAGACTAGCCAAGAAACTGCTTTGAGAGAAGTTCGTGAGGAAACTGGCTTAGAAGTCCTCATTGAAGCAATGATTGGGGACACGCATTATTCCTTCTCATCGCCCTCAATGGATGCTGATGGTGAAAGAATCTTCTACCAGAAAACTGTAACGTATTATTTGATGCAGCCCATTGGGGGTAATCTTGCGCTGCATGATGGCGAATTTGACTGGGTCAATTGGATGCTGGGGGAGGATGCTATAGGCGCTCTAACGCACAAGAATGAGGTTCAAGTTGTTGAGGATGCCCTTTCCATGGTCGAGAAGAGATCCCGAGCCCATTGAGAAAATAAATATTGCAGGTCAAAAAATCGTCCTGAGGGAGAAGCGTATTAGTGATGCCCCAGATGATTATGGGTGGCGTGTTGACGAGGAGTTGGCAACGTTGGACGCCACTCGTCCATTGACAATGCCGTACGAAGATTTTCTACGCTATTCTACTGAAGAAATAGACTTTCCTAGTCCTAGGTCAAAGCGATTAGGTATAGATACGAAAACCCATGGAAAACATATTGGAAATTGTATGTACTACGATATAGATCTGAGACGTTCCGAAGCAGAGTTAGGAATTATGATAGGCGATCGAGAGTACTGGAGTCGTGGCTATGGTACCGATACAGTGAACACTCTTCTAGGTCATATATTCAGCACAACCACAATAGGCAGGGTCTATTTACATACATTAGAATGGAACGCGAGAGCGCGGAAATCATTTGCAAAATCTGGGTTTAAGGAACTACGCTTGATAAGGAGAGGGAACCTAGATTTTGTCCAGATGGAAATATTTCGTAATCAATGGGAACAGATAGTAGACGCGGCAATTAGAGAAACTCTTAGGGATTTCGATGCACAATCCTGCGAACAAACCTCTGATGATGACATTTGCAAGTGAGAATATATTAGTTTGATTGTCTAGGCCCTGAACTCCCTAATATAAGTTTTATACGATACTAGAAACACCTTGCGTTTTTAGTAGCCTCTTGGTTAGTCTCAGTTAAGTGGCTCCTTTTAGAGATATGGAACTGATTGAACATTTCGATTTTCCGTTTCAGTCTTGAGGATTTCAGATGTTCGATTTTCCCCAAGGGCCAACATTAAACGTCGCCAGTGTATTGACTAAATCCAGGAGGGAATATGAAGCTCGTGCGCGCTAGGGTTACTGACTTTAAATCAATAGATGATTCGGGCTGGGTTGATATAGACGACGTTACATCTATGGTTGGGAAGAATGAATCAGGGAAGACGGCTTTTCTTGGGGCGTTGAAACGCCTAAATCCTGTTGATGGCATAGACAAATTTGATCTCAAAGACTACCCGCGGAAAGGTTATGTCCGGTATAAAAGAACGCATAAAGATAATCCTGCAGTTGCTATAACCGCAGTTTTTCGTCTCACAAGTAAAGAGATAGAAAAAATTGAGGCAGAATTTGGAGAAGGAGCTTTGGCGTCTCCAGAAATCACTGTCACCAAAAATTATGATAATCGATTTGCTTGGCAATTTGAGCTATCTGATGATACTAAGCATGAAGGAGTCCTTGAGAATTACTTGGAGAACTTTCTGCCTAAGTTTGTCTATTTTGATGAATACAGCACTATGAGGGGCAGAATATCTATTCAGGACATTAGGGACAGGTTAGGTCGAGGCGATGAGATGGATGAATCCGACAGGACATTTCTTTCTTTACTGTCGCTTGTGGGGGCTGATCTACTAGATTTGGAAAGCCAGACAAATTATGAATATCTCAAGGCGGAATTAGAGTCCGCCTCTATAGGTATTTCTGATGAGATATTTGAGTACTGGAATCAAAATAAGCAATTAAGGGTG
>CAZQPS010000034.1:0-9075 GCA_964595285.1 uncultured Dehalococcoidia bacterium
GTGAAACCCTAGCGGAAGCCCGAAGCAAAGTGTACGATAACGTCAGACGAATCAAATTTCAGGGATCCTTTTTTCGTACTGATATAGCGGCGGGGATGTAGCTGTTTGGAAGACCTTTTGGTAGAGTGAAAACTAAGGGAACATTTATTTATGGCAGTTGTTATAAAAACGACTCTTCCGAACTTATTGTACAAGGGCAAAGTAAGAGACACTTACCCCGTAGGGGACGACAAGTTGCTAATGATAGCAACTGATAGAACTTCCGCTTTTGACGTAGTATTACCTACGGGAATACCTGAAAAGGGAGCAGTCTTATGCCAGATTTCTGCCTTTTGGTTCGAAAAGACAAAACATTTAGTTCCGAACCATTTTATTTCAATGGCTTCTGCGGATGAAAGCCTGGGAATGTCGGAAGACTTGGCTCGCAGAGCTATGATAGTAAAAAAAGCGGAACGCATTGATGTAGAGTGTATTGTCCGAGGATTCATTACTGGTTCTGCTTGGTCTGAATACAGAAGGAAAGGTACGGTATCTGGCTTAAAAATGCCTGAAGGCCTGCGTGAAGGTGATATGTTCCCGGAGCCTTTGTTTACTCCGACAACTAAAGCGGAGGAGGGTCATGACGAGGTGATAACGATAGAAAAAATGGCTTTGATGATCGGAAAGGAACTTACAGATACGCTATCAGAACTATCCTTAACATTTTATAAATTTGCTAGGGATTACGCTATGGACAGAGGTATTATTATAGCTGATACTAAATTTGAGTTTGGTTATATAAATGGTCAGCTGTCCTTAATCGATGAAGTACTAACCCCTGACTCAAGCAGGTTTTGGGATGTAGAGGATTATGAGCCCGGTAAAACTCAGTCCAACTATGACAAGCAATTTTTACGAGATTGGTTGGATGATCAAGGTTGGGACCATGAACCTCCAGCCCCAGAACTTCCACAAGATGTGGTTGAAAAAAGTCGCAAGAGATATCTTGAGGCTTTTACTAGATTGACGGGAAGCCAACTGGCTTGAGAGCCCATATGCTTATAAGTCAAATTATATATTCAGGAATTTGAAGAATGTCCACAGGATCAAAAAACTCCAAAGAGCGTTTAACACCATCACAAGCAAGAGCTGCTAGAAGGGCTAGAAGGAACAGGAGAAGGAGGCTCTTGAGAATAGGAGGTGCTACTGCTATTGCTGCCGTCTCCTTCCTATTTATACTAGGCTTGTTTTTACCAGGCACGCCTTTCGGGTCTGGTGGAGGATCTGGTACTGGTGATGGCCTGTGGGAGCGCGTTGATGATGCCGGTAGAGGACACATAAAACCTGGAGAGGAACGTAGACCATACACGTCTGTGCCTGCGACTTCAGGTCAACATTTTGCGATACCATTGGCACCAGTACGGTGGGGCTCCCACCAAGGCGTATTGGAACCAGAAGAATATGTTCACAATCTTGAACACGGTGGAATCGGTATATTTTACGATTGTGAAGTTGAATGCGGTTCACTGAAAAGTCAGCTAGAAGAGCTCACTGCAACAGCTGTCAAGAACGGTTTGAAAGTCATAGTTGCTCCCCATTCGGAGACCGGTTCCGTTATTAGCTTGGCAGCGTGGAATTATTTAGATCAATTTGAAGTATTCGATGAGGAAAGGATTAAAGCTTTTATCTATGCTCATGAAAGCTCTCCCAACTCCCCTGAGCCGCTAAGTAGATAGAAAAGTAAGAGAGAATAAATATCTCCATGAAATATTTGGCTAAGATTTTTATACGTTTAAGGCCGACTGTTAATGATCCACAAGGTCTAACAATCAAGAGCGGGTTACATCAATTGGGGTTTGAAGAGATAGATGATGTTAGATCAGGGAAGTACATGGAGTTGAGGCTCAGTAGCAAGAATCAATCGGAAGCTTCTTCACGGGTAAAAGAAATGTGTGAAAAACTCCTAGCAAATCCTATAGTTGAAACATATTCTTTTGATATAGGGCTAGAGGAAAAATAATTTAAAGCTTTGCGGTGCTGTCACGCATTGTTTAGTCCAATTATGAAATGGGCACTTAATTAGCTAACTAGTCCAAGGTACCCTTTGTGCTCGGGATATCGTCTGAGCGGCGTTCGTCAATCGTTAGAGCTGCTCGTAAAGACCTTGCTAGGCCCTTGAAGATTGCTTCAGATTTATGATGATTACTTGTACCGGATATGATTCTTACATGTAAGTTGAATCCGCCTTCACGCGATATGGTTTCTAGAAAATGAGGAATAAGATCTGCTGGCAGGTCTCCTAGATCGCTGTCGCTTAGATGAGCGTCTATAACGGAATATCCTCTCCCGGAATAATCGATTACTACCAAAGCTAGAGACTCGTCCAGTGGCACATATGTGTGGGCCATACGAACTATACCAGTACCTTCGCCGACCGCCTCCTTCATGGCTCTCCCGAGTACGATACCTGTATCCTCTACTAGATGATGCCATCCTACATGGGTATCTCCCTTTGCGTTGATGTCTAAATCAATAAGACCATGCCTAGAAATTTGAGCCAAAAGATGATCAAACATGCCGTTCCCCGTATCTATCTTGTAATCCCCGCGGCCATCGATGTTGATGGTGACAGATATTTGGGTTTCTTGTGTGTTTCTGTTTAATTCAGCCTTACGAGATGTCACTTGATTCTCCATTTTCTTTTACTAATTTCTCTACTAGGTCACGACGCTAAGTATCTGCCCGAGTGCCTTCACGAACAAGTCATTCTGTTTGATTGTCCCTATGGATACTCTAAAAAACTCCCTTAACCTCTCCGTTCTATAATTGCGAACGAATATGCCTTCACTGGCTAAGCCTTCATAGATTTGCTGGGCCCTGCCCTCTTCAAATTGACACAGTATGTAGTTCCCTGAAGATGGCCACGGTGTTACTCCTTGCATTTCAAGAAGCTGTTGATACAGTCGTTCTCGTTCTTGAATTATTAGATTTACGTTGGCCATCAAGTACTCAGAGTCTTCCAGAGACGCAAGAAGTGCAGCTTCTGCAGCAACGCTTACACTATATGGTGGCTTAATATCCATGATGTGGTCAACGAGTTTAGGACTCATTATTCCGTATCCTACTCGTAAACCTGCTAGGCCCGCCCACTTGCTCATAGTACGTAGAATGACTAGGTTGTCGTGTTTTGGCACCATATCAGATAGGGTATAGTTACAGAATTCGTAATAAGCTTCGTCAAGTACCACCACTAAGCCAGTGTCCAATAGTGCCAGTACCTCTTCACGCTTTACCAGATTGCCGGTAGGGTTGTTGGGCGATGTCACAAATATAATTTTTGTGCGATCATCAATCATGTTTTGGGCAGCTTTAACATCGATATTGAAAAAATCGTCTCTCGGTACGAAATTAACTATACCTCCGGCGACTCGGGCACAAAAACTGTACATTCCAAAAGTTGGTTCAAAATCCAACATTTTATCGCCAGGGTTCATGAAAAGTCGGAATAGCAGATCTATTAGTTCGTCCGCCCCTGCTCCTGCAACTAGTTCACTAATATCTGCTCCAGTGTAATGACTGAGAGCTTCTCTTATATTGCGTTGAAGTGGATCTGGGTAAATATGTATTGGAACGTTAGCAATAGCCTCTATTGCCTTAGGTGATCCTGCGTAGGGGTTTTCGTTCCCATTCAGTTTAATAATTTTGCTAATGGGAATTCCTGACCGCTTCGCTAGAAGTTCTGGTGGGTCTACAGGATCATAAGTGTTTACATGCGAAAGATGTGGTCGTATTAGCTTTTCTATGTCTGTCATGAGTCAGTCCTTAAGGAACATTTGACTGGTCATCCTTTGCATTAGGAGTGATAACTATTCTACAGTGAGAATAGCTTTCCCTAAACCCTCGATTTCAATTTCGCTGGTATCACCTGAATAAATATCCAACGGCGGTGCAATACTACCAGTTATGATTATGCTGTTATTGGGTATTGTCACCCCTTTTTCAGAGAGCGTATTTGCTAGCCACACCAGAGGATTTATGGGATGACCCATTATGTCGGACCCTTTACCTTCAGTTACCAGACTGCCGTTTACAGAAATAGTTGCTTTTGCGTTGGACAAATCTAATGCTCCCCACTTTGTTATTGGTTGGCCCAGTACTGCACCTGCATTGCTGATATTTGTGGCAATAGGCCCTATTGAAGGATCATTAGACAAATCCGCTGTACCAAGGGGTTTCCGGTCAACTATTTCGAAGGAGGTAAAAAGTGCTTCTATATAAGGCTCTATTGTGTTTAGAGTGTATGTCACATTTGAAGGTTCAATATCTTGACTAAGCTTGACTGCTACTTCGCATTCAATAGCCAGTTGGTAATAATCTGTTGATTTAACACTGGTAGGTGAGTCAAATATCTTTTCACTAAACAATTGGCCGTAACATGGTTCACTAATTCCCATACGTTGTCTCATGGATTCGCTGGTATATGCAACTTTATACCCACCTACGGGGCCCTCGGATCGAGAAAGGTGTCCTAAAAAGGCTCTTTGAACTGCGTATGCCTCACTTTGATTCAGTGGCGCAAATTGCTTTTCCATAATGTTTAATGGGCGCCCACCCATGTAAGCTCCGGCCAAGTACCTTCCGGCTTGTTGAATTTTATCGTCTATTATCATTTTTTGACTACCTATTAGTCCATTTAGGGTCGGTTGAAAAATTCTTCCCGTAGTTCGGCGGCTTCGGCGTGTGCGGTTAAGCCTTCAGTTCGTCCCATGATCGAAGCAGCTCTTGTTATTTCTTTAGAAGTAGACTCACTGATAGCTATTATTGGACTCACTTTTAGAAAGGAGTGTACGCCTAATCCAGAATTAAAGCGAGCCGTTCCAGCAGTGGGCATAATGTGACTTGGACCGGCGACATAGTCACCCAGGACCTCATGAGAAAAATCACCTATGAATACTGCTCCAGCATTTTTGACGAGTGTTAAATACTGCTCGGGTTCATCCATCATTAGGCACATATGTTCAGGGGCGAATTGGTTGGCTAAGTCCATTGCTTCATTCATGCTGGTTACGATGACAATACAGCCTTGCTCATCTATAGAAGGTCGGGCTATATTTTTTCTATCCAGGTTCTGCAGTCGTGTTTCAACTTCGACAGATACAGCGTTTGCGAATCTTTCTGACGTCGTTATCAAAATTGGACGGGCCATCACATCGTGTTCTGCCTGAGCTAGTAAATCAGCTGCGCATAGGGTGGCGTTTGAGGTGTCGTCTGCAATTACTAGTGTCTCTGTTGGGCCGTACAAGCCGTCTATTCCCACGTCTCCATAGACTAGTTTTTTTGCCAAGGTAACAAAGAGGTTTCCGGGTCCACATATTGTATCCACTTTAGGTATGGTTTCGGTTCCGTACGCCATCGCTGCTATCGCCTGCGCGCCACCAATTCGGAAAATTCTATCTACCCCGGAAATCTTCGCCGCAGCGAGAACTGCATCATTTGGCATAAGGTTCCCCTTTGTCGGTGTACACATTATTACCTCTTCGGCTCCAGCAACTTTGGCAGGTATGACAGACATTAGAACAGTCGAAGGGTAAAGAGCTGTACCTCCTGGTACGTAGGCACCGACCCTATTGACAGCAGTGTAAATTTGGCCATACCCTTCGTCTTCATTTTCCCAATTTTTAGGCATACTTAGCTCGTGGAATTTTCTAACTCGGTCTGCGGCAGTGGATAGGGCGGTTTTTAGATCCGACGTGATACGACTGTGTGCGGTTTCTAGTATTTCTTGTGGGACTTCCAAATCTGCCAAGTTTGAGCCGTCTACTTTACTGGTGATTTCCTTGACAGCAGAGTCTCCCTCTTCCCGAACTTGCATTATTATTTGCCCGACTACATCAGAAACTGACAAGGATTTACCAAATATCTGGTTCATGCTTATTTTCACGGAATGTGGGAGGTTTTCTAGATTTAGGCCTCTCTTAGTACAGAGTTCCACTGCTCCTTTTGAAAACCCATTAACAATCCTCAATTGAGATACTCCTCAACAATGGTAGTTATTGAGTCGATGACTTGGGTTTGATAATTATCTAAGCTGTCAACTGGAATCTTCTCCTCCATGTTTCTTAGGCCTTTCTCATAATCCGCTACGAAATCCTCTGCCATTTGAAATACTGGGTGATCTTCATCACCTCGGGATATTCGTCGTGCCATAAAATTGAGTCTATCCCAGGTAAAACCTCTATCCAAATTTTGATTTACCCATTTAATCCAGTTTGAAAGAGATCCATTATCAATAAATCCCACGGTAACCTTATCCGTGGGAGTATTTATTAATGTTCTTACATGTTCTGCATCATCCCAACACCTTCTGTCCATTTCCAGCTGGAAGGCTCTGTCCATTATTAGTCCCATAGTCCTATCTTCAAAAACTAGTGCATTATCGAAGAATGGTCTGAACATAGTAACTATCCAGGTTTCATCGGCCAATAAATGAGTCAAATATCCAGCTAGAAAAGCCTGAGTTTCAGGGTTCTGATCAGAGGCGTTTTGAAGTGTGGGATGTGCATTAAAGAGCCCCTTTATACCTGTCCCAATTTCCTTAAAATCTAAGGGTGCGAAATGGAATATAGATCTATCAACTTTCTTGATAACTCTAATGTCTGGTGACGTAGCCCCTAGCAAGTAATATCCGATATTATTCTCAATAACATCGTGCTTCATTCGAGCTGCAGCCTGATATGCCAGATCAATATGTACTGCGGGATTAGGGATTAGAATCTCCTTCGCCACTAGTAAATTTCGCTTGTATTAGTCCCATGCAACTATGCTGTAAGACGTTTATGCGCTTCACAATCAGATTGGAAAACATAGTTAGGTCTAGATACCGTTACGCTACTTAACACCACAATTCGAATGCGAGCTACCGCGTCAAGGAGGATTGATTTTTCTACGATCACTGTTACAGCAAACCAGTTTTATCCGTCACTTGAATAAACCTTGGAGACAGTCGGTCCCGTTAGCCCTGTAATTTCTGGTATGTCTAAGACATATTTGGCTATATCTGCCGGAGTCTCGCCACGTATATTGGCAGTAACACTATAAAAATTTTGTGAACGTAGATATGCTTCTACCATATCTACTAGTTTTTTTGCACTATCTAATTTTATCGAGTTTGTACCAAACGATTCATAATTTCCTATGAGACAAGCGCTTGATGATAGGATGGAACCCCCATCTATGGTTTTCAATCTATTTTCTCTCATTGTAGTGCCGCTTTCCGACACATCTACTATTATGTCGGCAAATCCCATTGCCGGGGCTGCCTCTAATGTTCCGCTAGACTGCACCATTGAAAAGAAATTAATGCCGTTTCTCAGAAGATATCGTTCCACCAGTCTAGGATATTTTGTAACGATTTTAAGCTCTCCACCACCTTGTCTAAATTCCATAGAAACATCTGCTAGGTCGGCTAGCGATGTTACGTCCACCCACGAATCAGGCAAGCCTATGACAAGTTGGCATTGTCCAAATCCTAGATTATCCATAACAATGTTAGTTGTTCCACCCTCACGGCTCAGTTCTAAATATCGGTCGAGGCCAACTATGCCCATGTCAGCACTTCCGTCTTCAACTTTTGCAGTAATATCGGCGCTTCTTTGGAAGAGCACGCGAATTCCTGGCAAAGTAGGAATCTCCGCAGTATATCTCCGCAGATTATTTCTATATACGCTAAGCCCACAGGATTTCAGGAAATCCTGTGTCGGTTGGAATAATGCGCCGTCACTGGGGATTGCAAGGGTCACTAAGTCTTTATAGTCCATTACGTTTCACCATTACAAAGACATCTTTACTCGTTATAACTATTTAAGATAGAACTTATATTATCTACATTGTATGCGAAACCTAGAGCTGGAACATCTCTAGGTCCCCCTAAGGATTTGATTAGCTCATCATATCGTCCTCCTCCTCCCAAAGAGGTATCGGGTCTGGAGAGGGTGGCTAATTCAAAGATCATGCCAGTGTAATATGTAATACCTCGGGCGAGTCCAAGATCTAACATCAACGTTTCGTTTTGAAATTGACTTGATTTCAGTCGAGTAATTAAGTCCTCAACGATATCAAATGGCGAGTCATCAAGGCCTGTTTTTTTGACAATCTCTCTGGCAGAAGCGATGATCTTTTCGCAGTCACCTTCGAGCGTAGATAATTCAGAAAGTAAATTTAATGCTTCTCTAAATGCCTTTGGAGAGTCATTTTGTTGCGTTTTCTTGAGCATTCTGGTAATTATTTGGCCCGTACTCCGTCTCCCGACTTGCGCAGGCATAAATTCTTTCATTATGCCTAGTATAAATTCTTCCGCCTCCTCTTGACTCATGGACTCTATTGAGGATACAAATTTCACATCTGATGATTGCCTCAGAAGACCGATATTAATAGCCTTTTGCTCTAGATCTGCGTTGCTTAATGCTTTCGTCTTTATAGCCTGTATGTTTCCTATCATGAACCATCGTGACGCTTCGGATAAACCGAAACTATCAAGGAGAGTATGAAGAATGCCAAGATGACCTATCTGTATCCTTCCATCCGATATTCCAATGTCCCTCACTCCTGACAACGCTATTGAAAGAATCTCAGCGTCAGCTTCAATGTCTACTTCACCTATAAATTCCGCACCTACTTGATTGAACTGCCTATAGTTGCCTGCTGGCTCATATCGAAATACAGGGCCCTGATAGAGTAATCTAGATGGTGTGCCCAGAATATTTTGATTATCTATGAAGAATCGTATCACTGAGGATGTGAATTCAGGACGCAAGCTCACTGCATGCCCACCGGGATCAGTGAAACTATAGAGGCGTTCAGTAAGTTCTCCGCCCGATTTCCTTAAGAATAATTCTGTTTCTTCCATCATAGGCGTATCAATTGTGCTGTAACCATGAGAACCGATATGGTTTACTAACTTTGTAGTTATGCCTACTATAGTTTGGTACTCACGAGCGTTGAAATCTCGCATTCCAGGAAGAATTGAAATTTGTTTTCCAGTCATCTGATTCATTTGGTAGACCCTATGGGATTGGTATTTCTAATGATATTATAAGT
>CAZQPS010000035.1:0-24907 GCA_964595285.1 uncultured Dehalococcoidia bacterium
CGTATACTTGTATATCAACAATAGTCATAATGCTAGATATGAAAATCAAGGCAGATTACAAAGATTTGCGTAAACTCACTGTTAAATCTTTATAAATTCAGGCTGATGTCTTCGCAGGTAAGACTCGTCGTTCACTATGTAGACTGCTCAATTGAACAAAGTAAAAAAAAATTTGAGCCCTAAGATGGTTGACAATTGTCTACTCAATCGCGGACAATTCTCATCCATAGTGGCAACTTGCCATTGTTAAGTCAGTGGCGTCGCAGTATATAGCCAGTCACACTATAGTCAATCTAGTAAAAATAACAATTCTTAAGATAGTTGGAGAACATATGAGGCAGGAACAAAAAAAGATAAAAGCTTACGCACTCGCCCTACTGGTGGCGGTCATGTTAGTTTTCACCGCTCAAGTACAAACGGAAGCTTCTCCTGCTATATCCATTATAGACTTTGAAACGACGGGTGAAGGGGAAATACTCTCATCAATTAATGAAAATCGTGGGATGAGTGGATTGGCGATGAGTGGGAATATTTCTGTCTCAGGTATCCACCCGAGAAAAGATCATGGAAACGCAGCCATGGTCTTTAATGCAGATTGTGTGGATAGGTGCACAGGCCATGAAAACAGCCTAGGAGATCCTGAGTCAGGACACGCATTGATTGTTTCTGATGATCTAGATACTGGCGACCCCGATAGCACTGATTTCAACGGACTAACATTTGAATTCGACTTTTCCAATTGGGGAACCGGAGAAATTATGCTTTTGAGTCTGGACGTGATCAATGGCTCAGGTGTTTTTAGAACACGTACACCTAAAACCTCAAAATTAGAACTTTTTTCGGGCGGGGGTGGAGGCAAATCACTCTTATCAATGGCTATCCCATCCTCGGAGGACTCTAACCCCCAAAACATATCTGTCGGGATAGGCGGAGTCGATTTCATGAGAGTTACTCTCGACGGGCCAGCCGCCGTGGATAACATTGCAATAATGCCAACCTGTGAAGGAAGACCGGCCTCCATCATCGGTACAGAAGAAAATGACATCATATATGGTAGTAATAGGTCGGATGTAATAATCGGACTGGGAGGCGCAGATACGATCTGGGGGCTAAAAGGCTCCGACTACATATGCGGAGGAGACGGTAAAGACCGCTTAATAGGCGGCGATGGAAATGATTTCATATATGGTGGGGCGTCTGACGACAGAATTGATGCCGGCAGAGGTAATGATTCCATATTTTCTGGACCCGGAAATGACATCCTGAAAGGCGGAGCAGGTTATGACGTGCTTCGGGGGGGAAGTGGGAACGATAATATCTGGGGTGGAGACAAGGACGATTATATATATGGTGGTGATGGCGACGACGTAATCCATGGTGGTGTTGGTAAAGATTTCATCAGCGGTGGAGATGGCCACGATAAATTATATGGAAATGATGGCAACGACAAGATATACGGCGGGAATGGTTCAGACACAGCTCTTGGGAACAAAGGGAATGACATCATCTTAGGTGAATCAGGTCCTGACATTCTGTTGGGAGGAAGCGACAATGACAACATTACCGGCGGGGATGATAATGACATAATAGACGGCGGAAGTGGTGAAGACATTCTCAAAGGGTCTAGAGGATTTGACGACATTGATGGTGGACGTGGCGACGATGTTATTGATGGAGGATCTGATGATGACACAATCAATGGAGGCTCTGGACGAGATAATTGTAGAAAAGGGCCTGCTATATTTGGATGCGAGCTATGATGCGAGCTATCTAGACAGAAAAAAATCTGTTCAGGCAAATATAACCACATATACGCAAAGCTTTCTGTGCAAGTTTCAGTCAATCAGTTATAAAAGTTAGCCTTGATAAACTGGGGCGATTACGCCGCCGGTGTTCTTATTTAGGACATATCGCAATTTAGTGGTGACCCATTTAAACATTTTAACTTTTTATAGGACTTTCGTCGTATGTTCCCCCATATAAGCCCATCCTCTTTTTTGTTTAACAATTCTACTGGCGCAAAATAGTAATCTCTCGTATGATCAGACGGGTGATCCTATTGGTGCAAAATTCTACGAGTTCGACAATTACATGACTTCCACACCAAAAAATGTCCAAGAAGTACTTTCTAATATCCAGTCTGTATCAAATTCTTTCGCCTTACAACGTGCTGAAAGACAGACAAGACGAGCCCTAGATAAATCTGATTTCGATTCACTCGGTGCAGCAGGATACACTCTAATGGCTGTACCGGTTACCCATGGTGGCTTATACATCGACTCTCGCCGTTCGACTAGATACATATGTGAAATGCTTCGAGCCATTGCAGCCGCGGACTCTTCAGTCGCACTAGTTTCTTCTATGCACCCTGGAGTTATAGGGAATTGGCTCGAAATAGAAACTGCCCCTACCCCATTTACCAAGGCATGGGAAAAACAGAGAGCCTGGATTTTTGATACCGCTAAGAATGGACACTGGTGGGGAACCATAAATTCGGAACCTGGTAGCGGAGGCGATCTGCGAAAAAGTCAATCCACGGCCGTCAAAGACCAATACGACCAAGGATATTACATAACTGGAAACAAACATTTTGGCAGCGGTTCTGGCATCACCTCATTTATGATCACAAGAGCTATGCCAGAAGGTGAGACCGAACCAGATCTTTTCTTCATAGACATGCGTAACGTTCCCTGGGATGGAACCGAAGGCGTTAAACTTATAGCCCCGTGGAATGGGCATGGAATGACAGCTACACAAAGTCATAGTATGCGATTTGAGAATATGCCGGCTACCAGAGCAGCCTTCCATGGCGATGCACTTCGTAATAGGATGAGAAACACTAATGGCAGAGCTGTTGGTCTAACCTTCACAGCCGTTATATTGGGCATAGTCGAAACCGCCATAAAAACGGCTAGAATACAATTAGAGCCTAAAAAAGATAGCATGCGGGCCTACGAGAGAACGGAATGGGCTAAAGTTGAGACGGAAGGATGGTTAATAGCCAAAGCATACGAATCCGTGCTTAGTGAACTGGAAGGAGGTAAAAATCCTTCGAGAAGTGCTCTTCTATGTAAGGAAGCCGCAGCAACGTTGGCGGAATCCATAATGCTAAGAATCACCAAAATAGTCGGGGGAAGCGCCTACTCTCTGAACTACCCATATGGTCACTGGCTTGACGACGTTAGAGCTCTCGGTTTTCTAAGACCTCCATGGGGATTAGCTTTCGATAATATTTTTGCAGACTCCTGGACCTAATCAAATTAAAAAGTTCTGCAGGAAGGACTCAGACACTTCTCAAAACATTTTTTAACCAAAGTGCCAAGCCTCCCCCAAGCTCAAATCTCGAATCCTCGGAACAATTAGTTACGATCCACGCGTAAGTAGCAGCTTGATGAAGCGGCCCTAAAGTTTTTGATATTTCGTACGCCTCTAGTAGTCTTTCCATGGGCTCATATTCGACCCATTCTTGAAGATATGCCAACTTGGTTTTTTCTTTCAATTCCAACACATCAATCTCTTTATTTAAGGGATCAAAAATTGTATCTACAAAAGTAGTCAAGTCAAAGAACGGATGTGATATACATATATCTGTCCAGTCAAAAACTCTGAACTCCATATCATCAAATACCACGTTCCCACCTATGTCACCATGAATCAAGGTATGGGGCACCTTATAGCTGGATAATTGAGCACACATGAGTTTAAGTCTCATGGATAAACTCCTAAGGTTAGAAATGTTTTCTTCGGATAATCCCCACGGCACCCCACCTAACATGGCTGCTCCCAAACTTATTAGCGGATCAACTTGTATGACCAATCTCCTCAAATTTCTATCTGGATAGCCTAGTGCCAACCACTCTTCTACTCTAGGAATATTCGACTTATGAAAGTCAGCCAATACTCTTGCGGCGCCTTCCCAGATTTCAATACCGCTTATATTTTGCAAATACGTACTTCCATAATCCTTCGTGAGAGTCCATCCTAAATCTTCATCAAGTGCAATAGGCTTAGGTACAATATCAGGATAATATTCAGAAAGTTGTTTTATCGCCTTAGCTTCAATATTCATAAAAGGTGCAGGTGCCTTAAAATAGACTTTCCCACGTGAGGTCTCAACGCTCAATACGTTAGACAGCGGCCAGGTTTTCATCTGCGTTACTGGGCCTTTCATAGAAACCTTATTTTCCACTAGTCTATCTGAAATCCAAGTAAGTACATCACTGTGCCAATTTACATTTGCCCACGGGACACGCATATCAGGAACATTAGCTGACTGGTATTCCATGAACCAATTTCTAATTATTTCTTGATGATCTGGAATTTCAAAAATCAATCGTTCAACATAATCTCGCCCAGCCCAAATATGTTCAATTTTGGAGTCGATTTTGTCCGACAAGATATTCAATACATATACCCTGTCCTGCTGTCCTAATACTGGGTCATATCTATGACGAGCACATCGTATGAAAATTGTATCTGCCCCCAATATATTGTTGACTTCCTTCACAATATATTGAACCTTCGTAGATTCAGTATATTTCGGAGTAAAATGCGGAAGACCCCAACGATTATTTTCTTTCACCAGTAAAATTTTCATTTGCTTGAAATCTGACAACAAAAGAAAGTATTCAATGGGCTTTGATTTATCCCAAAACCACGGAGGCTGATTCACGTTTTAACTCCTTACTACACTGCCGCAATTTTAGTCTGCGGTCCTATTTCCTGAAACTAATCGGCACCCCTACGACCATAATCGATCTGTTCAGTAGCAATTAATTAATTTGATCATTACTTTGACGTTAGACGCGCCACTGAACAATGCACAAATCCCTAACAGGGGCATTTTTCAAATAAAAACCTTCCTCATTAACGGCAAAAAGAGTATCAAAAGAAGACTTTAATTTTTGTTCTCCTACGGAACCTTTGTTTACATAAAGTCGACTACGCAGGTCAGATAACGCCGCATCCTTACTTTCGTAAATCGGAATAGACAGACTCTGAATCACAGAAAATTTCGGACTGATCCCCATTTCATTTAGAACAGGCATCAATTCATCAGCGCCTGGTAAATTAATTCTCTTTTCTTTATGAACAAGCTCCCAAGATTCTGCTAGATGGGCCTGAGGAGACTGATTGAATAATAGAAATACGACATGTTTATTTGTATGACAAATAATATTATTAATAAATGTCTCTATATCTTCAACGCCATATGCCACATGAGAGCAAAGGACTCCGTCATGTGTTTTAACACTAGCTTGTTCCCATTCTGATAAAACTGATTTAATTTCAGATATTTTAAAGCTAGAACAGGATTTTTTAAGCTCTGACAGCATACTCTGTGAGGCATCGACTACAGTAATATCCTTCCCGTGAACGGATAATGCGAGTGCAAATCGCCCAGCACCACCTCCCACATCTAAAACGGACTGACACTCAGAAAACTCCACAAGTAGTCTGTCTAAAACTAAATCATTCTGCCTAAAAGGATCCGCAATAAACCCGCCCGTCATGCCTTCCCAAAAATCTCTCGAAGGGTCAAAGTTTTCTTGGGCAGCAATTGATTGGGCGTGGTGGGAGGAGACTTGGATCTTCCATTTCTGCACTGCACTGTCCGATTCTTCAGTCACCAATATCCTCCAAGAAACTCATATACGAGTGGTCTTAAATTAATGTGGTTATGGTCACTAGTCTAGTCAGTAGGAGCACTTTGTGGAATCAATTTTTCTCGCTTTAATTCACCCCAAAGATCTTTGGGAATGGGGAATTGAACCATCTCAAAGTTTTCCGCCACCTCAGAAGCCTTTAGAGCTCCAGGTATGGTAGCGGCAACGGCAGGATGTGAAAGACCAAATTGGAGCGCTGCGGCTTTAAGGGGCACACTATATCTATCGCAAATCGTCTTTATCTTTTTTGCTGTCTCCAAAATCTCTATTGGGGTGTTCTTATAGAAATAAGTCGTCCCTTCATCAGAAAGATCTGAAGCTAAGACTCCACTATTGTAAGGACCACCCAAAATTACGCTTATATTTTTTTCCTCACATAGAGGTAGTAATTTTAAAAGCCCCGAGTGATCCAAAAGAGTATAACGACCGGCAAGAATAAAACAATCGAAATCACATTCCACAGCAAAATCTGCCAAAGGCTCCCAATAATTCATACCTGCCCCTATGGCTTTTATCACACCTTGAGAACGAAGATCAGAAAGTGCTGGAAAGGCTTCCTTTACTGCTTGTTCATGATAGTCATCAGGATCATGGATGAATAAAATATCTATACGATCCAGTTTTAATCTCTCTAAACTGTCTTCTATTGATCTAAGAATTCCATCTCTGCTGAAATCAAATTCCATATCCAGAGGAGGAAGATTTAAATAGGCGTCACCTGCGTTAGAACTTGATTTACTAGGGTTGAGTACCCTACCCACTTTACTGGAAAGAACATATTCTGACCTAACTTCATCCTCAAGCACTCGTGAATAATAAAGTTCGCTTTTGCCAGCCCCATACATGGGCGCAGTATCGAAAAATCTTATCCCAAGATCCAACCCTTTCTTGATACTCTCTGTTGCGAGTTTTTCACCCTCTGCTCCAGACAATCGACTAAAAGGGGCCCCTCCCACACCCAACCTAGTCACTTTAAGTCCAGTCTTGCCAATTTCTCGTGTCAGTAATGGATTCACGTTTACACCTCAAAATGCTTCCATAACCGTATGTTATCCCAATAATACTGCAAATGGGAAACAACTCATCCTTAGATGCCAAAACTTAGTCCCATAAGTAATTTATAGAAAACATATACACAATCTAGGAAACCTGGGAAAAGTGGGGTGTGTTAATATAATCTCTACCATATTTAACTAGCGCCTAAGGACAGAACAATTGGTAAGCTTGTAATCATTGGGAGACACAGTGAATACTGATCCAAAAGAACAGCCATCAACTCAACCGGAATATCCAACGAGCGAAGCCCCACTCGATGACGAATCTCAACAAGGCCCTACTCAGGACACCTACATTGTGGACTCTATCCCTGAAGGTTCTATGCCCTACAGGCAATCCCATTTTTCATGGGTAATGTCTTCTGCACTGTGGATAGTAGCCATAGTTGTCATCGCATATTTTGACTTCATGGGAGGACTCCTTGACGGAGGAATTCTGCCAGTCTTGTTTGCGGTGGTTATTATTGGCCCAAGGTATCTGCGCTGGAAACAAACTGTTTACCATATTTCAAGTGACTCACTTTACCTTACCATGGGAGGACTTCCCATAGTACAAAAACCAAAGATATATCGGTTCTTCTTAAAAGACATAGAAGATATAAATTTGAATTACGGTTTTCTCGGCAGAACGCTAGGATACGCAGAGGTACGCCTAATGTTTGCAAACGAACGCGTTGGGAAATTGGCCTACATAGAAAAATATCAAGATTTCGTTAACGATATAACCAGTAAAACAAATCTGCCCAAAAAACGGGGCGACGACGTTGAATCTAATCAACCCCAAGACGATAATGAAGAATCTTAGCGAAGGGCATCAGATCCTGCACTAAGGAAATATGATTGCTTCTAGTCATCGTCAGCAACCCGTATGACCAATTTACCAAAATTAGCTCCGCTCAACATGCCTATAAATGCCTCAGGGGCCTTCTCAATTCCCTCGACAATATCTTCTTTATATATTAATTTGCCCTCTTTAATCCAATTTGCCAGTCGCTGACGCCCATGTTCGTATCGATTGGCAAATTCAAATACCAAAAACCCCTCCATGCGAGCTCGGTGCCTGACAAGCATCTGTGTATTTCTGGGACCTAGTACTGGTTGATTCGCGTTATATTGTGATATCACTCCGCATACAGCTATTCTGGCAAAATCAGCCAAGTTATTCATAACGGCATCAAACATATCGCCACCCACATTCTCAAAATAAACGTCTATTCCCTGGGGACATGCTTCCGCAAGGGCCTGGGTGAGATTCCCTGTTTTATAATTTATGCCTACGTCAAATCCCAGTTCATTAACTATAAAATCTACTTTCTCTTGTGAACCAGCTGTGCCTACGACACGACATCCTAAAATTTTTGCGATCTGTCCCACTACTTGACCAACTGCTCCAGAAGCGGCAGAAACAACCACGGTGTCTCCTGGTTTAGGATTACCGACAGTAAGCAACCCAAAATACGCTGTTAGTCCCGGCATGCCAAGCACACCAACAGCAGTGGATAGAGGACCTAAATCGGAATCAACTCGCCTAAGATTACGGCCGTCAGAAATACCATATTCTTGCCAACCTAATGGGCCCTCAACTAGATCTCCAACGGCAAACGCGGGAGTTCTAGATTTAAGCACTCGTCCTACGACCGCCCCTACCATGACTTCATCCAACTCCTGGGACGCCGCATATCCACTTCCCGCATTCATACGACCTCGCATATATGGATCAAGTGAAAGCCACAAAGATTTAATGAGAATCTCACCCTCTCCCGGTTCAGGAATTGGGTCAGTAATTAATTCAAAATCCGATAACTTTGGATATCCATCGGGTCTAGATTTCATAACTATTTTTTGGTTAAACTCTGCTGGCATTCCACACTCCCTCTATTGATATATAAATGATCCATTTAGTAACCACGCCATGATAGAAAAGAACTACTAAATCAGCAAGGACGGTTTTTTTTACGGACTAAAGCTTTAGTTCTAGTCACCACTCTTTTTAGAATAAAATTCATTAGGCTATTCGAGCCGCTAATAAGCAGCGTGCTAATAACCATTAAATATACGGAACTTCTTTTAACCCTTACTACTTGCGAATCATCAAACCAACGAGCGTTACTAGCCAGGAGGGCGAGTGTTGAAAGACCAATCAAAGAAGGCCAGATAACGGACAGGCGCAGCCTCACATATCTTCTGGGAATACTGGATAGATATTCCCCTGCTGCAGAATATCTATCCAGCGTGTCGAGAAGCAAGTACTTCATCATTTTATCTACCGATTCAATTTTGTTAGAGCCTATTACATCTTGGTGATCCAATCCATATTGCCTGAGAAGAACCTGCGGTATGTAACATCGTCCCAGGCGACCGTCATAGGCAACATCTCTCAAAATATTGGTCATTTGTAAGGCCTTTCCCAGTCTAACTCCAATACGAGATATATCTTTAATATTCTTCTCGTGATCAAAATGAATAACTTTGGTCGAAATAGAAGTCCAAAATGCCCCAACACAACCCGCAACCTTGTACAAATAATCGTCCAGATCTTCCCAGGTTACCAGTCCGGAAATTTTACGACCCTGCTTTGGAACCAGAATAGTCAAATCTATCTCCATTCCCTGTACGAGTGTAGCCACAACCTGTCTAACCTCTCGTGCGTCATTTCTATTCAAACTTGAAAGCAATGCAAGAGACTGAGGAAATGATCTGAGAAGCTCTCGGGAATCTTCATGTAAAACCTGATTTTTCGACATATCAACGATTGGGCTGGGAATAGACAATTGCTCTGACCCATCGATCTGACGTGCAGCTATCCTCAAGTATCTGAGTCTTACGTCAACAGGAAGAATCTCTATATCAGCAATAGTATCCAGAGTCCGTCCAAGCAAATAAGCCAGTCCTACAGGAGTCTGAAGTTCATGAGGCAACACTCTCAATGACATATAAAAAGACCGTGAGACTCTTTTCAAAACATCGGTTAGGAGTCTTTTCGTCTCTTCTGGAGGTAGAAAATCTGGTTCGCCTGTAAGATCCCCGATTTGAGTCATAATTATCACAAGTATTCTTTGCCCTATTGACTGAAGCACGTCAAACCATTATAAGTTCATTCTTGTGGTGTCACAATTATAAGAGCTCGGAATTCTATAGAACGCGCCAAGGCAATTAAAAATGTACAAAGTAACTATTTCCATAGACGGAAACTCAAAAGGTGCCAGACCGACAGAAATAATATCTGATCTCAGAAATGTAGCTGAAACACTGTACTTCCCGATGAAATTATCTGGATTCTGGGATTTCAGAGACGACATACACCTCTGTCCCCAAGAAGAAAGGCGTCAGACTTGTCCCCACAAACTTCCAGAGGACAGTGAAGAAAGAATTGAGTACGCAGAAACTCTACAGCGTGAAAGGAAGTCAAGTATAGAACTCTTCTTCGCTCATGCACAGGTATCAATCTTCCTGTCATAGTGAATCCCAATGAAGAACGATTATAGGAGCCGTGAGCCATGCCGATACCAAAACCAATCAGAAATTCCCTCAAGCCATATGAAGAATTTCCTCTTCAGGATTATCTGACAAACACAGCAAATCGACTACCAGATAAAATCGCCATTATTGATGAGGACAGGAAATTTACATTCAAAGAGATTTCTGAAACCAGCGATCGGTTGGCATCTGGGCTAGTAGAACTAAATGTGCAAAAAGGCGATCGGATTGGTCTTTTGAGCCCGAACTGCGCCGAATTCGCGATCGCTTTTTTCGGAATATTAAAAGCAGGTGCGACAGTAAGCACAATTAACTCGGGCTACAGGGAACGGGAGATTGCCCATCAATTGAACAACAGTGGCGCGCAGATACTTATAGTGCACCACTCTCTTGTGCCTATGGCAGAAGCTGCTCGCAATGACATTCCTGCCTTGCAAAAATTACTTGTCATTACAGAGGATCCTAAAGAAGAATTATCCTTCTGGAAGATAATAAAGACTGCACCGGCAGGTATGCCAATGGTATCAATTAACTGCAAGTCTGATTTGGCAGCCTTGCCATATTCAAGTGGTACAACCGGATTACCCAAAGGTGTCATGCTGACTCATCACAATCTGACATCCAATGTAAAACAATGCTTCCAAAGACCCGGTGAAGCGGCAACGTGTACCGAGCAAGATGTAATACTCGACTTTCTTCCACTGTTTCACATATATGGCATGACGATCCTTATGGCCCAGGCAATCGCCGTAGGAGCAACACAAGTCATGATGGGAAGATTCAACATGGAAACTTTCCTGTCTCTTATATCAGAACACAGAGTCACAGGACTCTATGCGGTACCGCCAGTCGGACTTAATTTAATCCAATACCCCAACCTGGCAAATTATGACCTTTCGTCTCTGCGATGGATTGTTTTCGGAGCTGCCCCCATGTCTACTGACACTCAAAAAAGGATATCTAAAGTCCTAAATGTACCTGTGGCACAAGCATACGGACTGACCGAAACCTCCCCGTTGACGAATCATGATTATATAGATGCAAACAAAGCCCGACCGGGTTCTATCGGGCCCGCCTCAGCCGATACGGAAACCAAGGTAGTAGATTTGTCAGACGGAGAATCTGAGTTGCCCTTCGGTGAAATTGGAGAATTACTCGTGCGGGGTCCTCAAGTAATGAAAGGATATTTCAGGAACGAAGAAGCAACTGCAGAAACTATCACAAGCGATGGATGGTTGCACACTGGAGACATGGTGCAAATGGATGAAGACGGGTATGTCTGGATAATGGATAGGAAAAAGGAACTAATAAAATACAAAGGGTTTCAGGTGCCTCCAGCTGAACTTGAAGGCCTTCTTTTGGAACATCCTGCCGTTTCTGACGCAGCCGTTATAGGTAAAGAAAATCTAGAATCCGGAGAAATACCCAAGGCATTTATAGTTAAAACCACTGCGCACGACACGAATGAAGAAGAACTGATGGCCTTTGTGGCTAGTAAAGTAGCGACGTTCAAGCACGTAAGGGAAATCGAATTCGTGGAATCTATTCCAAAGAATCCATCAGGCAAAATCTTGAGAAGGATTTTAGTGGAACAAGAGAGATCCAAAAACACTACTTAGCGGACATTGAAGGACTATACAGAGATATGAATAAGGGTGGAAAATAAATTGTCAATTAAATGGCTGATCTACGTCGCGGCGTTTTTATTTGGCATCATAATGATGGTTGTTGGAATCACAGTGGGAAGCTTCTCTCTCGTAGGAAGTAGCGTTATAATCGGTATCGTACTCTATTTTTTACGCAGCAAACTGTCCTAGTGCTGATCAAAGAACCATATCTAGAAACCGACCTTATATGAAGGAATTATGTCAGCTTTTAAAAGGTGAAATCGATATTCAGTCGTAAAGGTCTGTTTTCAAAATAATTTGGAATTTATGAAACAATCTCTTCGAAAGGACTAGAGTTGATGAAATTCGGATTTTGTGTGCCCAATTTAACCGACGGAGACGATTTAAAAAAATTTGCGGTTGCGGTGGAAACACTAGGCTTTGAATCCATTTGGTGGGGTGACCACCTAATACTTCCAACTGCCAGTACCAATCAGTATCCATATAGTACAGATGGTTCATATCACAGACCTTTAGAAGAACCCTTCATGGAAGTATTAACAGTGCTAACGCATATTGCTGCCTGTACAACCACTATCAAAGTTGGTAGCACAGTAATAATCGTTCCATATAGAAATCCCGTTCTACAAGCCAAAATATTCGCAAGCATGGACGTATTGTCAAAGGGACGAACTGTGTGTGGAGTCGGGGTGGGATGGTTAGAAAAAGAATTTGAAACACTCGGAGTTCCATATGCAGACAGAGGGCCCATGACTGACGAGTGGCTCACCATATTTAAGGATCTATGGACTTCCGACTACCCTGAACATCAGGGGGAATTTTACCAGTATGACGGAATTCGATTCTATCCAAAACCCGTACAAAAACCGCACATCCCAATTTGGGTCGGCGGACATTCAAGAAGAGCTATTAGAAGGACAATTGATTATGGTGATGCCTGGCACCCATCTCGGCACACACCAGAATGGTTAGAACAGCAACTGCCTTACCTGAGGCAGTATGCTGAGGAAAAAAACAGAGATGTTGACGACATCACTGTCTCTCTAAAACGCGCAGTACATTTTAATGACATTGGCATTGATGAAGGCCAGAATCAGGCCGCGTTGGGAACAATAGTAGGATCCACGTCGGAAATCATCGACGACATCAAGCTCTGCCAAGAAATCGGGGTACATCAACTCACATATGATTTTCGCACTACGAACATAGACTCCTGCATGAAAATCTTGGAACATTTTGCAAATAAGGTAGTACCTAGGATATCCTGAACAAAACAACACAATATGCCCTACATATAGAAGGAATTAATAATTAGCATAGGGAGTTCAATCAAATGAAAATTGGGTTTTGCCTACCAAGAACAATCGACGGAGACGAAATAAAAAGATTCGCACAATCTCTGGAAGATTTTGAATTTGAATCTATATGGACGGAAGATCGTCTGATTATCTCAACTGCGAAAATTAACCAGTACCCATATAGCAAAGATGGCTCTCTACCGGTTCCTCCGGAAATGCCTTTCCTCGACATTTTGACAGTACTAACATATATTGCCGCCTGCACGACCAGCATCAAGGTAGGCAGTACGGTCGTGATTGTTCCTAATAGAAATCCTATTCTCCAGGCAAAGATATTCGCTACTATGGATGTATTATCCAAAGGACGAACTGTCTGCGGAGTCGGTGTGGGATGGTTTGAAAAAGAATTCGAAACACTTGGTGCTCCATACGCCCAAAGAGGACCCATGACCGACGAGTGGCTCACCATATTTAAAGATTTATGGACCTCGGACTACCCCGAACATCAGGGGGAATTTTATCAGTATGACGGAATTCGATTCTATCCAAAACCCGTACAAAAACCACACATCCCGATTTGGGTTGGTGGACACTCAAGAAGAGCGATTAGAAGGACCGTTGATTATGGTAACGCGTGGCATCCATCTCGGCAAACCCCTGAATGGTTGGAAAAACAACTCCCATACCTCAGACAGTATGCCGAAGAAAAGAACAGAAATATTGACGAGATTACCATCTCTCTAAAACGTACAGCACACTTCAACGACATTGGCATAGAGGAGGGACCGAATCCGGCTGCATTGGGCACAATAATAGGCTCTACATCTGAAATCACGGACGACATCAAGCAATGTCAGGAAATCGGGGTGCATCAACTCACATATGATTTTCGCACTGGGAACATAGATCAATGCATCAAAATAATGGAGCATTTTGCAAATAAGGTCGTGCCTAAAATATCCTAAGGGAAAGCCCAGTTGTGCTTTTTTAACAAGCGTATGTTCAATTACCACAAGGTCATTGAATCGCTGAATAGTGTATGTAGATCATCAGATTCTACGGGTCTAGGAGAGAGCTTTATCACCCTATGCTGTGGCAATGCCCCCTCAACAAGTTTCCCTATGTCGCTTTCCGAATAACCGATTGCGCTAAGTCCGTTAGGAACGTTTATCTGTTTTATCAATTTGATAATGGCGTCTGCAAGCAAGTCTCCGGCATCCTCTAACCCCGCACCAGAAACATCTGATCCCATGAGCCTCGCCGCATCCAAATGACGTTCAGGGTTAGTAGGCGCTGTGAACCTAAATACGGCCGGGGCACTCATTATCACCGACATACCGTGAGGTATTAGAGGAGCGTCTCCTGGATATCCATCAGGCACAAATTCTCGGACCATGCCTGAAATGGGGTAAGACATTCCATGAGGTAGGTGGCAACCCGCATTGCCAAAACCCACACCTGCAAACGTGGCCGCCAACATCATCTGACTTCGAGCTTCTATATCGTCCGCACTTTCAAAAGCCCTTACCATATTATTCGCAACCATCTCTATTGCGCGCGTAGCCCATACATCACTAATTGGGTTGGAACCCTGGTAAGACGGCCTTAGTTCAGGATTATCAGGAGCATCTCTTTGACTAAAAGGCAAAGCGGTGTATGACTCTAGCCCGTGACAAAGTACATCAAGTCCGCTACATGCGACCACCATGGCTGGCAATGTTCGAGAATGATTGGGATCTACGAGTCCCATTACGGGTCTTAAATATCTATGGGCTATACCCGTCTTCGCTTCTAATGCAAGAAAGTCGAATATCGCTACCCCGGTTGTCTCACTGCCCGTTCCAGAAGTAGTGGGAACGGCTATAAGAGGTTTTAGGGGACCTGGTACAGGTAAACCTTTACCTATGGGTGCATTAACATAAGTCAAGAAATCATCGGGATAAGTCGAATAAAGATTTGCAGCTTTGGCAGTATCAATGCTAGAACCACCTCCGACGGCTACATATCCGTCAAATTGTCCCTCTATGGCAAACGCTATAGCCTCTTTGAACGACACATCAGTCGGTTCAACATCAACGGCATCAAACAAAACTGCGTCCAGTCCTTCTTTTATCAGGGCAGATAACGTAGTAGATACGGCCTCGCTTGATGCCATTTTGGGATCGGTAACCACCATTACCCTGGAGGCTCCCAAGCGTTTCATTTCATATCCAATTTCCTTTGTAATACCCTGCCCGTACTTGATACTGGATGTATCGATTGTAAATGCAGTTTCCAACTTCTGAGCACTCATGTATTATCTTCTCCAAAAGCGTCTATAGTCCAGTATAGTTCACCTACCATTTTAACATGCTACTACGGATAGTCACTTTACATGATCAAATACAATGAGGAAACTGTGATCCGATATGAGTCAAATAACTGAGTATTCAAATGAGCCAAATAGATTTTCTGTCAAGACAACTGATATCGATTTTCTAACGATATCGGATACTACCTTCAAAGCAAGAATCTTTCAGCCCATGAGAGATGAGGATTCGCCAATGTTGATAGATGTTCATGGAGGCTCCTGGCAAAGTGGGAGCAGAACTGAAGGAGATATTCTAAATGAAGAATTGGCATCACGAGGTATCCTTGTAGCATCTATAGATTTTAGGATAGCTCCCGCCCATCCCTACCCTTCTCAAGTTCAGGATGTCAATTTCGGTATCAGATGGTGGAAGGCAAATGCTAGTCGCTATGGTGGCTATGCACGGACGCTAGGCGCGCTAGGCAGATCCAGTGGAGGCCATACGGCATTTCTCAACGCTCTAAAACCAAACGACCCCAGATACAGAGCTATACAATTGGACCAGGATCCAGCATTGGACGCTTCACTAGACTACGTCATAGGTACTTCCCCAGTGTTGGACTCATTCTCACGCTATATTTACGCAAAGGACAATTCGTTGGATCGTCTTGTGAAAGGTAGCATGGGATATTTCATTAACGAGAAGGCAATGAAAGAGGGCAGTCCCCAACAGATTTTGGAAAGACAAGACTTTGAGTACCTGCCGCCAGCGTTGGTGATTCACGGAACGGCCGATCTAAACGTACCGAATATTATTCCTGAATGCTTCGCAGAAAGCTATAAATCACGTGGAGGCATTCTACAACTTGAATTATTTGAGAATATGCCACACAGTTTTGTGCGTGAGCCCAGTAAAGAAACAACTTTAGCCGCAGATATCATAGAAACATTTGTGCTAGATCATTCCATGTAGATGACCTTATCCTTTGGCTGTGATTTCTCAGCGAGCCAAAAACAAATAAAATAGGATCTGGCCTCTATAGCCGGATCCTATTTTATTGGAATAATTTCCATCTATTTTTGAAGAGCTTCACTAACTGCCTGAGGATTCAATGGAAGATGATATATCCTCTTACCTGTCGCGTTATTCACAGCATTAGCAACTGTCGCCAGGGGAGGAACAATATTGGCCTCACCCACGCCCTTCACTCCGTAGGGATGATTGGGATTTGGGACCTCTATCATTACGGCATCTATCATTGGTAAATCCAACGCAGTAGGCATACGATAATCTAGTAGGCTTGTATTCATCATCAGACCAGCATTATCCATGAAATACTCCTCGTTAAGTGCCCAGCCGATGCCCTGAACCGTACCGCCTTGAATTTGACCTTCCACTACATTTGGATAAATAGCCGTACCAACATCCTGAAACGCCGTACATCTCAATATGTCTACCTTGCCGGTCTCTGGATCAACTGCAACATCAATAATGTTAGAAGCATACGAACCTGCCGAACCTCCAGGATTCATGTTTGCTCGACCCACCACAGGCCCTCCGGTTTGGGGCATCATGGCCGCAGCTTCCTTGAAGGTCATACCTAATTCAGTGTCTGATTTGTGACGAAGACTTCCATCTACAAATTCGACTGATTCGGCATCGGTTTCCCAAAATAAGGCCGCCCTTTGAATCATCTGTCTCTTAATGTCATTCGCAGCCTCAAAAGCAGCCCAACCGCTTTTATATGCAACTCCACTACCACCCGTATTCGATGTGTATCCCACGGCATCAGTATCTCCCACAGTAGGCATGACATCTTCAACTGGAATTCCCAAGTTTTCAGCAAACATCTGAGATATGGCTGTCCTGGATCCCCCTATATCAATAGAACCTTCAATTAAGCTCACGGTCCCATCAGAAAGTACATTAGCGATCGCACACGCCATGCCAGAATTATTACGACAGAATCCCATCCCCACTCCTCGACCTACCAACTTGCCTTCCACACTAGGAAGAGGCGAATTATAGTGTGAATGAGCTGCTGTGGCTTCCATAACTTCCTTAGCACCAATGGGACCATTCACAGCTCCATCAGATCTTCTTGTGCCTTGTATGGCTACATTCAATAGCCTAAATTCAAGTGGATCAAGTCCAAGTTCGGATGCGATTTCGTCCATTAAACTTTCTATTCCGTAACAAACAATGGGGGCTCCTGGTGCACGATATGCCTCTGTCTTCGGCTTATTAGTAACGACGTCAAAAGCATTGATTTTTACATTCTCTATTACATATGACGAAAAAATTGCTGCCGAGGCTCCAGCGATCGGTGATCCCGGATACGCTCCCGCTTCGAACGCATAGTAAGCTTGAGCAGCTGTAATCTTCCCCTCGCGGGTAACACCTATTTTAGCTTTTACGTGACCCCCTGAGGTCGGACCACTAGCTTCCAATACTTCGGAGCGAGACATAGTCATTTGAACAGGGCTACCACTCTTCTTGGACAACACAGCGGCAACAGGCTCTAAATAGATTGGGTTCTTACCTCCGAAACCACCGCCAATCTCCATAGGCACGACTTTAATATCAGAAACAGGAATCCCTAGTACGCCTGAAGTCCTGTCCCTGACCCCGAACTGCCCTTGGCTACTGCACCAAATGGTAAGCCTTCCACCTTGATGAGACCACCAAGCAGTCGCATTATGAGGCTCTATGTATCCCTGGTGAATCGATTTAGTTCTATACTCTCTCTCGAGCACCAAATCTGCATCTTCGAAACCCTTATCTACATCTCCATACATGTGCTGTTCATGACCGGCAATGTTCTTACTTAGGGGAGCTCCGCCTACACCGCCCATATCTTTCCAGTTCTCATGCAGAATCGACGCACCATCAGCCAATGCCTCTTCAACATTCGATACTGCGGGTAAGACTTCGTACTCGACTTTAATCAAAGCAGAAGCTTCCTCAGCAGCATGCGAGCTTGTGGCTGCGACTGCTGCTATGGCATGCCCCCTATAGTAGACCTTGTCGTTAGCCAAAAGATTTTCTGCATAGGCAATACCCAATATTGCCTGTTGTCGCACCGCGCCTGGATCCTTAAAATCTTTAAATGTGGCAACAGCTCTTACCTCTGGATGGGCTTCGGCCATACTGGTATCAATGGATTTTATACGGGCATGTGCATGAGCACTCCTCAATATTTTCCCGTAAAGCATTCCCGGCAAAGTCATATCGGCCCCGTATTGAGCTCTACCGGTAACTTTATCTACAGCATCATGGCGAGCTGGATTAGTTCCTACGACTTTGTATGCGGATCCACTAGATGCGGTGCTAGTCATTTACAAACCTCTTTAATAAAAAGTCATTACTGTGCGTTTTTTCGACGCTTATCGCTATGTTATCACAACGTCAATGAAGGCTAAATAGTCTAATCGCAGTAGCGTAAGGCGAATACCATCCGATAGTAAATTTTTGGCTGTATATTACAGGTAATCTGTAAAGTCACGAAGTGCGTTATCTCCTAAATACAGTTCTAGCGACTCCCTTCCCTTTTTTCTACAATGCCTATAAATTCCATTGGATCGGCGCCCCCAATGGCACCAGAGCAATAAGTTGATGCCAATACTACGCCAGACCTGCTCACCAGAAAATAGGCCGGTTCTACAAACCCCTGCGTTGACTCCCACCAAGCCCCCAAAATATCCGCATCTCGTTTCGAGAAACCATATGCCAAAGGAAACGATATTCCGGACTCGCGAATGGAGAGAGAATAATTTACTGAATCTACGCTTGCGGCATACACCGATATACCTAATTCCCCCAGCCTCTCTACATTACTCTGAAAATCGGCCAAATGCCGACGACAATCCTTTCACCAGTAACCTCTAAAAAGTATAAGTATTGTGTATCTGGATTGGGATTCATCAGGCAGTTTTATTGAACTGCCATCTATTAAATTTAGTGTGACATCGGGAAACCGATCACCCTGCCTAAGTTTTATGCTCATATCAATAACTGTGCCAATTCGTGAGGATGACTAAGCATGGGATAATGACCGGCATCCAACTCGTGCCAACTCGCTTTTAATCTCTCTGCCGTACGTCGTTGGTGGGCTTCAGGAGGATTAACGCTTAAATTGCACCGGATCACCCTGGTATCTGGCCACTCTTGACTCCAAAATAAATCTAACTGGTCAGGGGCTTCAGAAGCCTCTATCGGGTGTAAAGTGTATCGTTGTAATGCCCACTCCCGTAAGGAAGGTTCTAGTTCAGCGAAAAGCCTCTTTGCTGCATCCTCACGCGAAGGACCACGTGAAAGGTCAGTTATTTCGTTGATCTGATCACTATCTCGAACCACTATATTAGAAACCAGTTCGCCAGGCTGTGGAGCGAGAGCATCAACATAAACAATCCTAGAAATTCTCTCTCTACTCAACTCAGCTATCTTAGAAGCTACCAATCCTCCGGTGCTCGTCCCAACCAGTATGACATCTTCCAAATCTTCGTTGAACAAGAAACCGTATATCTCCATAGCTTGACTGGTAACCGTAATGCCTGGCCTAATCTGTTGGGCTCTCTCACCACAACCATCGAGTGTGGGTGCGTAGACTGTATGACCCATATCCTTCAATACTTTTGCGGTCGGCTTCCATATCCAACCTCCCTGAAAAGAACCATGTATTAGCAAATAAATAGACATTTTCCCAATCACCCCCTGCTTTCATAAGAAGGCTAAATGCACGTTGAATTCACACTGCCCTGAATTGTTTTGCGATGATGATGGCAAATTCGTTTTAAGAACGCAATAGGGGCACATTTCGAGCCTTAGCATATTGGGGTATCCAACGAGGTTAGTAAATTCAACAGGCAACTAGCGTTATGCTATCATTGGCCCAACTTGCCAACCCGGAGGACCAGATATGACACTTACAGGCAACAAGTGGCTAGCCCAAACCCAAGAAGATATTATCGAACCTGATCTACCGATTTGTGATCCCCATCATCATTTTTGGGACTTCAGAACTGAGAGAGCTCCCTTCGAAAGATACCTGTTACATGAGCTATCCGATGACGTTGAAGCAGGTCACAATGTAATATCAACTGTTTTCGTAGAAGCACGCTCAATGTACAGACAGGATGGCCCGGAAGAATTAAAACCCGTAGGGGAGGTTGAATTCGTACAAGGACTTGCAGCCGCCAGTGCTAGTGGTCTCTATGGAAAAACAAGAGCTGCTGCTTCAATAGTTGGGCACGCGAACCTAAATCTCGGCAGCAGAGTTGAACCAGTTCTAGATGCCTTAATGGCTGCTAGTCCAAACAGATTTAGAGGCATACGACATTCGGTCACGTGGGATCCAGATCCAACTGTCGAAAACACGGCAGCCCACAATATGGAAGGCCAATTATCCAGTGAAATATTTCGCGCAGGAGCGCGCATTTTAGCAGCAAAGGAATTAACCTTCGAAGCATGGCTTTTTGCCTCTCAACTACCTGAACTAGCAGCATTTGCCAAATCGGTTCCAAACCTAACAATCATACTAAATCACATAGGCGGACTAGACCGAACCGGATCCTATGCCAACAATGACAAAGAAGTATTAACAAATTGGCGAGCAGGTATCGCAGAAGTAGCAGAATGTCCCAACGTTAATGTAAAACTAGGCGGAATAGGAATGCCTAGAAATGGCTTTGGTTGGGAGAAAAGGGATATCCCTGTCGGATCAGACGAACTTGCCGAATCCATGGCTCCATTAATCAACTATTGCATCGAACAATTTGGGCCCAAGAGATCTATGTTCGAAAGCAACTTCCCGGTTGATAAAGTGTCTTTCTCTTACAACGTTATGTACAACGCATTCAAGAAATTATCAAAAGGATATTCAGTAGGTGAAAGATCTGCCATGTTTCATGACACCGCCACTTCAGTGTATTCAATAAATATTTAAATCGTGGAGAAATACTTATGCCACCTGTAGGCAACGAATGGCTTGCATTAACTCAGGAACCGTCGCTAGAACCCGATATTCCTATTTGTGATCCCCATCACCATTTTTGGGACTTCAGAACCTGGCGTGGCCCTTATCAAAGATACCTTCTGCATGAGTTCATAGAAGACATAAATTGTGGTCATAATATTGTCTCCAGCGTATTCGTAGAAGCGGGAGCCATGTATAGGGTTGATGGACGAGAAGAAATGCAACCGGTAGGCGAGGTTGAATTCGTCCAAGGACTGGCAGCGGCCAGTGCCAGTGGTCTCTATGGTAAGACAAGAGCTGCTGCTTCAATTGTTGGTAACGCAAACTTAAGCCTTGGAGAAACCGTAGAAGAGGTTCTTGACCGCTTGATTGATGCGAGCCCCAATCGATTTAGAGGGATTAGACATTCTGTCACATGGGATCCACATCCTGAAATCGAAGTTCCTGAAGGTGGAATACAAGGATTGCTTGCAGATTCTCAATTTCGCAAAGGAGCTAGAGTGTTGGCTAGCAAGGGACTTTCATTTGACGCATTCCTTTATCACCCACAATTGCCAGAACTAGCTGACTTCGCCAATGCAATTCCTGATTTAAATATAGTCTTAAACCATATGGGGGCTCTGCACAGAATAGGACCATATGCAAATAACGATGAAGAAGTCTTACAAAACTGGCGACAGGGCATATCTGAAGTAGCAAAGTGCCCTAATATTACCGTCAAACTTGGAGGTGTAGGGAAACCTCGTTCGGGATACGAGTGGCACCATAGGGAAAAACCGATCGGATCTGAAGAATTGGCGGCTTCGCTTGGGCCGTTAATGAACTACTGTATAGAACAATTCGGACCAGATCGCTCCATGTTCGAGAGCAACTTCCCTGAAGATAAAATATCTTACTCATACAACATTTTGTACAATGCCTTTAAACTACTGTCTAAGAACTATTCTCGCAGTGAGAGAGCATCTTTGTTCCACGACACGGCAGCACGTGTGTATAGAGTGGAAACTTAGGAGAGTGTTTTGACGAAGATAGAACCATATCTACCTGCAAGCGTCTTCGGTATAGGATCGGGAGCAAACAATAATGTTCCCAGAGTTTTCATATCGCCAAACCGATATATACAAGGCGACGGTATAATTCAAAACCTGGGAACATATCTGGGACTCCTTCCAAGCAAGCGAGCAGGTTTACTAATTTCCTCCGGTGGGCTTCGCCGCTTTGGCGAAACTATTACCGACAGCCTGACAAACTCCCAAATTGACACCGTATTGAGTGTTTTCAACGGTGAATGCTCACTAGAAGAAGTTGAACGCGTGGTGCGTGAATTTCAATCTGAAGATGAACCTATCGACTGCTTGGTGGCGGTTGGTGGGGGAAAGTGTGTCGATGCAGGGAAAAGTATAGCTTATCGCCTCGGAATCCCATCTGTAGTCTGCCCATCACTGGCGTCTAACGATGCGCCCTGCTCTGCGCTATCAGTACTTTACAATGCTGAAGGAGTAGCACAAGGGGCAGAATTTTTCCCATACAGCCCTTCCATAGTAGCAGTGGACACAAGAATGGTTGCCGACGCACCAGCTCGTTACCTAGTATCTGGCATGGGTGATGCCATGGCGACATACTATGAGGCGACCACTTGTTTTCACAATGAGAAGGCTCGCTCAGCTGTGGGTGCAAGACCAACACTTGCAGCAAGAGAAATAGGGACTTTGTGTGCTTCAACATTATTCGAATTTGGTGTTGCTGCGTCTAGGGCAGTAGAGGAATCAAGAATCGACGAATCATTAGAACGAGTTACGGAGGCCAATACTTTACTTAGCGGACTAGGATTTGAAAGTGGTGGCCTTGCCGCCGCCCACTCTGTGGCACAAGCATTCACAGTCGTACCTAAAGTCCAACAAACATATTTGCACGGCGAAATGGTGGCGATGGGCGTACTAACACAACTGACTCTTGAAGGAAATTCTCAAGAAGCCAAGAAAGTTTCCAATTTCTTTGCATCGGTGGGATTACCAGTTGCCCTCAGCCAACTTTCGTTATCTGTTGATGACACATCACAATTGGATGCAATTGCTACAACAGCCGTGGCTGCTCCCATAATGAATAATGAACCTTTTGATGTCTCACCACAATCAGTAATAGAGGCAATAACTCTCGCTGACAAAATAGGGTCAGATACAATAAACGTAAATGGACAAGGCCCTTACGAAAATCTGCATTAGCACTAATTGTTTTTTTGAACGTAAAAAAGTCTACGTATTTGTCACAATATCGATGGCTAGTATGGAGGAAAAATGCAGAGTCGTAAAGGTATACAAACGGTTTCTTTGGAAAGTCTGGACGGGATAGAACGTAATCTCTTGAAGGAAGCGAAAGACGCTCTCGAATTTGCCTATAGCCCCTATGGTGAAAAGTTTCGTGTTGGAGCAGCAGTCCTTTCCAGAAATGGTAAAGTCATCACGGGATCGAACGTAGGCAATGCGGCAGCTGGCCCTTCAATCTGTGCTGAACGATCGGCATTAGTGCGTGCAAATGCCGAGGGCTATGGACAATCTTGTATCACCATAGCAGTGATTGGTAAAGGAGATGGATTCGATACGAACAGGGTTACAACACCATGTGGTATATGCAGGCAAGTGATATTCGAATTCGCGTCACGCTCTGGCATTGGTGAAAACTTCAGGATTATCATGGCTAGCACAAACATGGATAAAATAACCGTAGCAACGATCGATGATCTTCTACCTCTGGCTTTTAGCAAAAATGATATATCTGCTACGGAAGCCGCAAACTAGAAAAAATCATCTCCAGAATCCTTGGGCTCATATCCAAGCACCTCTCTGGCATGTGAGATATCTCTATAGCTGTATTTGTTGTTAGACGTCGCAAAAAATATATCGTATTTCAATTCATCCGGAGCATCTATACACAATTTAAGCATGGTTGTCACATCATCGTGACTGAGATATATAGCTCTATCTCTTGGTGCCTCTGGCATATTAGACTGTTTTACAACACCTATGCGGACACACAAAAAAGACATCCCGTGAGCATCTGAATAGTAGCGACCAAGAGACTCACCAAAAACCTTTGCAACTCCATATATAGCATGTGGTCGGGTCATTTCATGGGTAATCATTGGAATTTCTGAAGGCACATCGTCAAATCGCGCCTCGGAAATAGCTCTATACGGTTCGTCTCTTTCAAATCCCCTTATGACATTCCCACTACTGGCAAAAACCACTCTTTTTACGCCTGCCAATCTTGCCGCCTCAAAGACGTTATATGTACCGATAATATTCCCATTCAACTGCCCTTCCCAATCGTCTTGATAGATTCCTCTGGCTCTGTTGGGCCTGTTCTGCCCTAGGTATGCGGCTAGATGTACCACCACATCTACACCATCGAAAGCAGCCTAGAATGCTTCCAGGTCTGAAATATCAGCCTGTACGCACTATACCCCGTGAACTTTGCTGCGATTAAGAGCAGATAGTTCGTATCCACCTTCACTAATTAAT
>CAZQPS010000036.1:0-17451 GCA_964595285.1 uncultured Dehalococcoidia bacterium
CAGTGCTTTCCCTTCCTCATCCAGTATATCCGTAATGACTACTTTGGCCCCCTCTTCTGCAAATAATTTGGCCTCCGCAGCACCTTGTCCTTTGGCTCCTCCAGAAATAATTGCCACTTTTCCGTCTAACCGAGCCATTAAACCCTCTCTTTATCCCAATCGGATATCTGAAAATTAATAGATTCTGCCAGTATATCTCACTTTTCGTGCTCCCGTAACATCCACCAACTATTGGTTTAAGAATTCATGTGCTCACTAAAGTAAACAAGATTTCTGTTAACTATCAAGAGGCCGATTGTTAACTTGATACTAAGTCGAGGCACCCTTTACACCATTTGTATAATGCAGATGTTAAGGACGAAGATAAAACTCTTTCATAAAATGGCATAGTGAATTAGCAGCCACAATAATAATTGAATATTGGAGATGTTCATTGAAGGCGACACTTTTTTACGGTGGGAAAGATATCAGGATAGAAGACCGCGACTTGCCTCCTGTTGGCAGCGACGAGGTAGTGGTGAAGGTCCATTCCGCAGGTATATGTGGTTCAGATCTCCATAATTACAGAGGCAACCGAGAATTGCCCTGGGAAATACCTTGGGAGCAAGGGCATGAATTAGCGGGTACTGTAGTATCTACAGGCAGCGCTGTAAATGTTGTCGAAACGGGGGACAGAGTCGGAATAGAAGCTGAACACCTTCTCGGTTGTGGAAAGTGTACGTGGTGTTCCTCAGGTAATAACCAGCTTTGTAAAAACAGGGGAATCCTAAATGGGAAGATACATTCTAGTCATGGATTCTCCAGCCACGATGTCGTATTGGCTAAAAACTGTTACAAACTACCTGATAACATCAGCTTTGATCACGCTGCTCTTATTGATTGTTATGCATGTGGTGTCCACGCCCTAAACCTCGTTAAAGAAAAGTCCCACATGGAGGGCTCCATAGTAATTATGGGATCAGGCGCAATTGCAATGACACTAGGGCAAATCATTAAAGCAAAATGGTCGCACAATAATAGTCTTAAAGTTATTATGATTGGAACCAGAAAAGCACCCCTAGAAACTGCACTTATTGCAGGTGCCGCTGACGATTTCGTCATAGGCGGATCGAACAAAGATGTAGTCAATCCTATTCTCCAGAAAACCAATGGTGTCGGTGCAGATATAGTCTTTGAAACCGTTGGAGGCAATTCTCAACTCACTCAACAATGCATGGAAATTGCAACAATCCAGGGTATTGTTTGCATTATGGGTATATTTACCAAACCTCAGATCATTGATTCCCAAGGATCTGGAATGTCCAAGGAACTTTCTCTAGTATGGTCCAATAGCTTTTCTAATGGTATGGATGAAAAACTTCCTGAATCGAACTACGCTAGTAAAGAATATCAAGAGGCGCTAGACTACATGGCATCCGGTAAAATCAATCCGGACTCTATAATTACACATAGATTCGCTCAAACCCAAATTTTAGAAGCATTTGAAGCTGCGGACAACAAGGCAGCTTCAGGAGCAATCAAAGTCATAATTAATCATTGATGCTTATTCAAAATGAGTAAAGCTATCAATGGCTATCCCCTCAAGTAAGGTTCCCAGCCGCAGCTTGAAACGATTCATCTTTCCCAGACGTCCGGATAATCTACGTGCAGCTTTTCTATAAGCTTATCGAAGTTTGGCATATGTATATTTACTCAGATGTATCTGTATAACCGAAGTATAAATCGAGGGGTTAAAAGCAAATGAGGACTCAGGAGGCTGGGGAAGTCGAGAAAACTAGACCAGTTCTATCAGGAGTTGGGTAAATAGTTGGGTAATTTGATACCTTGAGGAGGTGATTGAGGTACAATTAAATTGACATAGAATCTGTGCGCCCCTCGTTACAGGGCTGTATCAGCATTCTAGGTTTGGGTGGAACTCCGGTCTGGAAGTATATCTGTGCTATACTTCCGGCTGATCCAAATAGGTATCAATATACGATAGTAAAAACCTGGAGGTCAGAGTGTTTGATGTATTGATTATTAATGGCACTGTGATAGACGGTACAGGCGAAGCCGGTTATCAGGCAGATGTGGGCGTGACAGGAGAATTTATTACCGCAATAGGGAATTTACAAGATACTGAGTCTAAACGCATTATAAATGCCTCTGGATACGTAATATCGCCTGGGTTCATTGATACTCACACTCATTCAGATGCTGCACTCTTACTCGATCCTCAGCATGCAGACGGTCTTCGTCAAGGAGTAACTACTGAAATATTAGGTCAAGACGGACTATCTTTTGCGCCCCTCTCTCCACGTAATTATGAAGATAATAAGGTGTATCTTGCCGGGTTGCTTGGAGATCCACCGGGTGATCTTGACATGAGTAGTATATCTTCATTTAAATCACATTATCATCGGAAGGTGGCCATAAATACTGCCTATCCAGTGCCCCATGGACCTGTGAGATTAGAAACGGTTGGGTTTTTTGATCGGCCTTTAGTAGGACAAGAATTGGATCGTGCAAAAGGCATTGTCAGGGAGGGAATGGAGCAAGGTGCAGTTGGGCTATCGACTGGTATGTCATATCTACCAAATGCCTGGAGCACGACTGAGGAATTGATCGAGCTGTGCAAAGTGGTGGCAAAATTGGGAGGAGTTTACATAACTCATTTAAGAGACGTCAATACCGATCGTGGGTTTGGTGGTGGTGGAATTGAAGAGGCTCTTGAAATAGGTAGACAATCTGGTGTCAAGGTGCATTTTTCTCATCATAGAACTTCTCCAATGACTGCAGGAAGAATTTTAGAAAGAGTGTCGCTAGTGGATCAGGCAAAGAAAGAAGGAGTTGATTGTACCCTGGAACTTTACCCGTATCCTACAGGAAGCAGCTATCCAATTCGTTTCCTTCCGCCCGATGCTAGTGATGGGGGGCCTGAAAAGTTATTGAAGCGGTTGCAGGACCCGAACGAGCGTAGCCGTATGATTTCTTATATGAAGAATAATAATGAAAATACAGATTTCTCCTCAGCAGTGTTTACACATCTTCCTAAGAATACCCATCTGGAGGGTATGAGCCTCTCAGATGTAGCAGGGAGTAAAGGATTATCTCTAGAGGAAACTCTTTTTGATCTTTTACTGGAGGAAGAATTACAAGTTGGCTATCGAGGTGCACCTCCAGATAGCGTCACATTATGGAATCAAGTTAATAAAGATTGCTTGGACTTATTATCTAGGCCTGATTATATGGTCGGAAGTGACTCTATACATGTGGGCGGTGTTCCTCATCCTAGAGCATATGGATGTTTCCCTCGCTTCTTAGGACGGATCAGAAGAAAATACAACACTTTAAGTCTTGAGTTAATGATTCAACGTATGACAGAAAATCCTGCTCTTCGATTTGGACTTAAGAATAGGGGAAGGGTTCAGAAGGGATATTTTGCGGATTTGGTAGTATTTGATGCAGATCGAGTAAATGACATTGCTACATATGACGATCCCATACAATTTCCTGTAGGGATTCCTTATGTTTTGGTAAATGGCGAGATCGCAGTTGATGAAGAGGTTTGCACCGGTATCTTAGCTGGTCAGGCAATTCCATGAATTTCTTCGGTGTAGGACTGCATGCTTATAGTGTTTCCGGAAAATAGACTAGATTTTCACAGAGTGTTCAGGATTTGATTGAAAGCGTTTTTGGTTTAGACCAAGTACTTGTTGCAGCCTTTACTATGTTTGCGGGAGCTACCATATTTTGTACGGTAGGTTTCGGAATAGGCGTTACCACGATTCCAGTGCTGTTATTGTTTTTTGATCCCCAAACGGTGGTCGTTGTAATAAATACTGTGTCACTTCCTATGTTTTCCCTTGTCGTTTATCAGACGAGGAAAGATATCTCCATGAAGGAAGTTATCCCACTAGCAATTTCAGCCTTGGTAGGGATACCCATTGGGCTATTTGTCTTGGCATCTGTTGAAGGTGGAATTTTACGTGTAAGTATAGCTATATTGGTAATTCTCCTAGTGCCAATGGCTGCAGTAAATTCAAGATTCAGAATCCCATCATCTCGCGGTGTGGTAATAGCAGCGGGAATTGTGACTTCAACGATATTAACGGCTTTTGGAGTTGGCGGTGCACTACTTGTACTGGCTTTCTTAACTCGTAATATGGCACGTCATACACTAAGAGGCTCTTTGTCACTTTTTTTCCTAATAGTTGAGTCGGCGTCTGTGATTGGCTATGTGATTACAGGTATGTTCACCCCTGATAGGATTTTTCTGACTACTACCGGCATACTGCCGGTCATCTTAGGATTTTTCTTGAGTGTCTTCATAGCTCGACGTATGAATGAGCTGGTTTTTAAGAAAGCTTTGATCGGGACTGTAATTATGACAAGCTTAGTTGTTTTAGTTAGAGAAATAATTCTTTAGGCAAATTCTAATTTAATTCCTAGTATAAAAGGGAGAGAAAGTGAAGATAACTGAAGTAGAAACTTACCCAGTTGATAGATATCTGTTTGTTAAGGTTTATACCGATGAGGGGGTGATTGGTTATGGAGAAGCAGGCTCCTGGGGTCATTTGGAGGCAGCGGAGGCAGCAATATCTAAGAAATTCGCGCCGTATCTGGTGGGTAAGGATCCATTGCTTATAGAACATCACTGGCAAAGTATGTATAGATCTAGTCACTTCAGAGGAGCGGCCATAATGGCTGGTATAAGTGCCCTAGATATAGCGTTGTGGGATATAGCCGGCAAATTTTTTGGAGTACCTGTATATCAGCTTCTAGGAGGCAAGGTTAGGGATCGAGCCCGAGTCTATTATCACGTTTTTGGACATAGCAGAGATGAATTAGTGCGAGGCATAAAAGAAGCGAAAAAAAGAGGATTTACAGCTGTGGGTCATTTAACCCCGTTTTTGGATGATGCTCGACAGATTCCATATTACAAATCTCACGTTGATAAGATACGTGATGCTATAGACGCGGTCCGATTGTATAGGGAAGCTGCCGGAGATGATATGGACCTGTGTATAGAAATACATAGGCGACTAACACCTGCTGAGGCAATTACTTTAGCAAGGGGTATTGAAAGCTATCATCCGTACTTTTATGAGGATCCAATTCTTCCTGAAAATTATGATGCAATGGCACTCGTAGCGGCTAATATCAATATTCCAATTGCTACTGGCGAACGTTTTCAGACCATGCATGAATTTGACATGCTTCTTCAGAGAGGGGCTGTCCAATATGTTAGGCCAGATGTGTGTTTGGCTGGTGGTATAACACATACTAAGAAGATCGCCTCACTGGCCGAAGCAAAGTATGTTGGAGTAGTGCCACATAATCCGTTAGGCCCGATTAGTACGGCAGCGTGCTTACAGATAGCGGCGAGTATTCCCAATTTTGCCATACAGGAATATCCTATTGGAGAACACGAATTTCCTAAAAATGTAATGGTGAAGAATCCTATACCAGTGGAAGATGGCTTTCTTGTGATTCCTGATACACCTGGTATAGGCGTAGAAATTGCAGACGACGCTCAAGAAAAGGCTCCTCCAAGAACATATGGTCAGATAAATGCAAGATTGCACAAAGATGGTTCGGTAGTGGATCAGTAGATTAAATTCCACACCTATAAATCTTATTAAACAACTAAGTATGTTTCCAGAAATGATTGCTTAGAATATACGATTTGATCCGACACTATTAATATACTTATTTTTGTCTCGGTGAACGTGATATAGTGAAGCGGGGCATAGTAAAGGGATGTACACTTGTATTGAGTCTAGATTTTGTCGGAGGGGAATATGCAGTCCAAAGCTGACAACGATTTATTAGAGCTGCGAAAACGGATTCGTCACTCAGCCGCCCACGTAATGGCAGATGTAGTGACTCGAATGTTTCCAGAGTCCAAACTTGCTATTGGGCCACCTACGGAAGATGGTTTTTATTACGATTTTCTAGTGGAGGAGCCATTTAAGGATGAAGATTTAGAAGCAATAGAGAATGAGATGCGTGAGGTAATAGCACTTGATCAAAACTTCGAGTATAAAGAATATTCAAGAGATGAAATTGTAGAACTCAATTCTTCGGAGCCATTAAAGATTGAGATAATTGACGGGATTTCTGATGATGAAGTTATTTCGACGTATAGCCACGGTGACTTTGAGGATTTGTGTGCAGGACCTCATGTAGATTCTACCGGGGGAATCCCTGCTTTCAAATTACTTAATCTTGCTGGAGCCTACTGGCGCGGTGATGAAACTCGCCCCATGCTCCAACGAATTTATGGGACTGCTTTCGAATCGGATGACGCTCTTCAGGAATATTTAACTAGATTGGAGGAAGCTAGACTCCGCGATCATCGCCTTCTTGGAAGGGAGTTAGACCTTTTCTCTATACATGAGGAAACTGGACCAGGATTGATAGTTTGGCATCCTAAAGGAGCAAGAATTCGGTCTACAGTGGAGGAGTTTTGGAAGGATGAGCATTATAAGGCAGGATATGACCTGATTTACACGCCACATATTGGACGTTCCACTCTATGGGAGACGAGTGGGCATTTAGATTTCTACGGAGAAAATATGTACGCGTCTATGGAAATGGATGGTCAGGATTACTACTTGAAGCCTATGAATTGTCCTTTTCATATTATGTACTACGGAACTGATATGAGGAGCTACAGGGATTTACCCATGCGTATAGGGGAATTGGGATCGGTATATAGGTACGAGAGAGGCGGAGTGTTACATGGACTAATGAGAGTAAGGGGATTGACACAAGATGATGCACATATATTTTGTAGACCAGACCAGTTAGTTGACGAAGTAAATAGGGTTTTAGATTTAGACATGCATTTGCTCCAAACATTTGGCTTTAAAGATTTTGAAGTTATGCTGTCTACAAGACCTGATAAATTTGTAGGAAACGTGGAGCATTGGGACACTGCCACTGACTCACTACGGTCTACGTTGGAAGATAGGGGATTAGCGTATCAAGTTGATGAAGGAGGAGGGGCGTTCTACGGCCCCAAAATAGATATACATATACGGGACGCAATAGGCAGATTATGGCAATGTTCGACCGTCCAATTCGACTTTAATTTGCCGCAAAGATTTGACATAAATTACACAGGAGAAGACGGGAAAGAGCACAGGCCTTACATGATACACAGGGCGTTGCTTGGTTCTATAGAACGTTTTTTGGGTGTATTGATAGAACATTATGGAGGGGCATTTCCGACATGGCTCTCTCCGGTTCAAACCATCATAATACCTATTGCTGACAGACATTTAGAGTATGCGGAAATTGTAAGAGGTCACCTTAACGAGGCGGGTATAAGAGTAGAAATAGACCATAGAAATGAACGGATGAACGCTAAAATACGTCAAGCACAGTTGCAAAAAGTGCCGTATATGTTGATTATAGGCGACCGTGAGGAAGAATCTAATTCGGTTTCTGTAAGATTGAGATCAAACGAAAATCTAGGTGCGGTCACTATTGAAGACATAGTTAGTAAAATTGCAACGGAAATTGACCTAAAGACCTAAAGAATTAAATTCTCATCAATAATCTCGCGGTATTTATTTCAACCAGAAACAGACGAGCAAGACTAGGTCTGCACCTGTATTGCAGCGTCTTCCGGCCTTACAACTATTGCCTAGGATAGTGGGTTATGCTACATTATGAACAGCCGGGTAGTCATCCGGTTAATTTATATTTGAGTAGAGGTGTGGGTTATTCCTCCAAGAGAATACCGGTTCAATGAGCGCATTCGCGTACCTGAGGTTCGCGTGGTTGACGATGAAGGCGAACAACTTGGGGTTATGACTGTTCAGAATGCTTTAGAGATAGCGGGTGACAAAGGCTTGGATCTCGTTGAAGTTGCTCCTCAAGCGGCTCCTCCTGTCTGCCGTATTATGGACTACGGCAAATTCCGATATGAGGCTACTCGCAAGGAGAGAGAGGCCCGAAAAGCTCGTAAATCTAAGGCTATCCAAGAACTACGTGAAGTGCGTATGAAAACGCGTATAGGGCAACATGATTTGTCTTCGAAGACTAGACTCGTTAAGAGACTTCTTGGCCAAGGCGCTAAGGTGAAAGTCTCTGTGATGTTCAGAGGTCGTGAGATTACTCATCCTGAGTTGGGAATGGATTTATTGAAATCAGTTGCAGAGAACTTGGTTGATGACGCATTAATGGAAAGACCCCCGAATTTTGAGGGTAGATTTTTAGTCATGACTCTTGCGCCGAACACGAAGAAAGATTCGAACACGAAAAAGGAAGCACCTGCGTCTAAGAGCGATGATGTAGACCAAGTCGAAAAGGAGTTAAAAGGTGCCCAAGCTTAAAACTCACAAAGGGGCTAGAGCCCGTTTCCGAGTTTCTGGAGGCGGGAAACTTGTTCGTATGAAAGGGCATAGAAGTCACTTGCGAAGGAAAAAATCAGCTAAGGTAAGAAGGCAGTATTCCGGGAAGCTAGATGTAAGTCCAGCTGATGTGCCCAGAATAAAGAAACTTCTACCTTATGGCGTCGCATAAAAGACCTGCAATTTGCGGGTAGACCAGATATAATTACTTGACCAGGCATTTATTTATATGCCTGGTCAAGTGGGTAAACGGGTATTTTTAATTCAAGGGGTAGTAGGGAGACTTTCGTGACTAGGATAAAAAGAGGTGTGACAAAGCACCAAAGGCATAAGAAAATACTCAAAATGACTAAAGGCCATCAAGGGGTACGACATTCTTTGTATAGACGCGCGCATGAATCTATGATTCACGCTCTTCAATATGCATATGCCCATCGTAAGGAGAAAAAGGGTGATATGCGCAAGTTGTGGAACATAAGAATAAATGCTGCGGCTAGGGCCAATGGTTTGTCATATAGTAAGTTAATACATGGATTGAAGTTGGCAGGTGTGGAGATAAACAGAAAAATGCTAGCTGATCTGGCTATACGCGATAGTGATGCTTTTACGGAAATAGTGAATCAGGCTAAAGAACGTATAGAAGCTGTATCTGCCTAACGATTTTTCTGGTTTATTAGATACTCCACATCATGGATCATGTCTTCGACTTCAAAAGGTGTGGTGTATAGGATTTTCGCGATTCCTTTTTTATCGATGAGATAGATAGGAGTGGAATGAATTATCTCTAGACTTTCTTGTATTAGGTCCTGTTTTGCCGAAGTATGTTTCTTGGTGGTGGAAGTGGCCTGATGTTTTGAATCCTTTTTAATGGAAGTGACAGGATCAACATAATAAGCGTCCCACATTTGTCGTAAGTCCCTTTCGTCACCGATAAGATAAGACCAGTCGTCGTTCATATTAAATCTGTCGAGAAATTCTTTTGTAGATTCAACATTATCTCCAGAAGGATCTACGCTTATTATCACAACTTCAAGGTCTGACTCATTTGCCAAAGCTTGATAGACATATTTTATCTGGTTAGCAACTACCGGGCACACATTGGTACATGAAGTATAGAGAAACGTGAGTATAATGACCTGACCTTCAAAGTTTATTGGTGACAAAAGCTCGTTGTGTTGATTTGACAAGGTTACTGACGGGATTTCAGACCCTTCAGTCAGTAGAGTGCCCCGTATCTGACTATTATTGGTAGTCCCTGCGTTTGCACAAGAAATTAAAAACAATATGAATGTAACCAGGACTAATTGTCTTAAGCAATCAGACAATGGCCATAATTTGTTTTGCATGTTAAACACCACGAGAGCGCTTAGCCTTATGGTGACGACTATTACCCCGGTTCAGCTACTTTTCGTTCCAACAAATAAGCTATTAGAGGCACAAGGACCACCAGTGCTACCCCCATAATAATTACTAAGTTTTCACTGTGAGTAGCGTGTTCGGCAACCATAAATACTATGCCTATTGTCCCTGCCAATACGGCAACAACTATGACAGATATAAGCGGTATGATGACTGATAGAGAAAAATGTTGCATTGTTTAAATATCTCCTTTTGGTGATTCATTACTTCCAAAGTCGGCCGCGTAACGAAATTCATTTTCCAATTTATCTTTGTTCTGTTCTTGAGCAGCCCACTTGAAAAACACACTGATAAGAATGGTGAGGAAGAGTAGTCCTCCTCCCACTTTCATTATAATAGCACCAATTTGCTGATCTACTAGTGCGCTGATTCCCCACACACGAGGGGCATCAATGTAGAAATTATAGATCGGCTCGGTAGCAAAAGTTATAACTCCAAATACAATTATCTGAGCTAGCGACATGAAAAACAAGTATCCCATTTGAAAATGATAAGCTAATCTTGGCAACTCTGGTAAATTACTTGTTAGTGGCCACCATGCGAGGATTGCGGTGCTAATCATCAGTATATGTTCCGCTGCATGTACTCCGTCATGTCTAAGTGAGGCGTTATATAATTCTGGTATATGCCAGAGGGCAAAAACCAAATTAAACGCCGCAAAGGCTACAAAGGGATTAGTTAATACCTTTGCTAAGCGTAGTGCTAGAGAGGGCTTTATCAGGGGTCGTATTAGCCAATCAGGTGTGCCTAGGATTATTAATGGTGGAGCGATAAGTGTAATTAGTACATGTTGTAGCATGTGCATGCTGAACAAATATTTTTCGCTCAAAATGTGGATTGGAGAAGTGAACGCAACGGCGAGAACGATTACTCCAGTAGTGAAGGTAGCAATTTTTTGAGAGGACACCTCTTCGGCTAAATTATATCGAGCCCTAATTGGTCCAATGCCGAGTAGATAGATACCCAGCAGCAAAGAAAGTCCGATCAGAACATCAGTATGGGCCTGCCATTGAAACCATAGGGAGTCAGAAAGAAAGTTCACTTAACACACACTCAGATACTAGCTGTTGAAAAAGCTGAACAGAGCCATAAGAGCTAGGACAACGCCAGACGCAACAACTAAACCAGCGACAAACATAGTAGAGAATATTCGGTCATCGAATTTCAAATGCATATAGTACATTGCCACTAATAGAAATTTAGCTGCTGATAGAAGAACCAAGATGGGTATGATTCCCCAGCCAACGAATTCCAAGTAGAACACACCTACTTCAATGGCCGTGATGATTGAGAGCACCATGGCGACTTTGAAGTAGGTCAGTGGGGTAGGGTGCCCTGTATGGGCAGACTCAGATGTGTGTTCCGCTATAACTTGCGAATCCTGACTCATACTTAACTCCGAATGTTTTGTTTAAAAGAATATGATTTAGAAACCAGGGAAAACTCCAAACAGATATACGACTGTGAATATTATAATCCATACAACGTCAACGAAATGCCAGTAGAGCGCCGCGAGGTCCACGTCCAGATTTTTTTCCGGTGTTACCATTCCTTTCTTGAAGGAAAGTAAAAATAGCGACGTTAGCCATATCAATCCGAGGGTTACGTGAGCTCCATGGAATCCCGTTAGCGTGAAAAACGTCGATCCAAATAGGTTAGTTTTAGGCGTCAACCCTACGACTTTCTCAACTTCGTGTACTCCATCAACACAACCCGCCGATACTTCTAGTTCCACGGGTGTGAGATCAGCAGGGTTGATGTGGTCGCATTCCACAACAACTTCGTGATTTACAAATGCATGGAATTCAAATACCTGGAACCCAACGAAGGTAGCTCCCATAATTATAGTTGAAGCTAACCAGATTCTAAATGTCTTCATTCTGCCGCGTGTCAAAGCAGCATATGCCAAGACCATACTCATACTGCTCATTAACAGGACGAAAGTGCTTACTGACGTGAGAAGAATGCTGAATACATCTTCAGGTATTGGTCCAGCTAGACTCTTATTCTTGTAAACTAAATACGTGGCTATAAGGGATCCAAAAAACATACAGTCGGATCCAAGAAAGGCCCACATCAGCATTTTGCGATGATTTAGACCAGTTGTGGTGGGCTCGTGCTCCCCATGTTCTGTTATTGTTGCTTGTGCCAATTAATTAGCCTCCGTTAATGAGCCGCGTCATCTTCGTCTTCAGGGTCATTTACTGGTTCAAATGACCAAGCATATACACCTATTACGCCTATTATGGTACCTACGGTTGCCACGGTATAACTATAGACAAGACCGTATCCAATAATACATATCCCTAGAGCCACAACTAAAGGCCAGTAGGATGGCTGGGGCATGTGGATTGAATGTTCCTCTTCCCCCGATCCTCCAGACACTGGTACTCCATGTTTAACGTTCCCCCTCTTTTTGGCCCACCAGTCATCTCTATCATACACTGTCGGTATTTCTGCAAAGTTGTATTCAGGGGGTGGAGATGGGATCGACCATTCTAAGGTCCTACCGTCCCATGGATCACCGTCCGCAAGTTCACCTTTCCTCCAGCTCCTTACAATGTTGTGCATGAATAAGAGCATTCCCGCACCGAGTATCAGAGCGCCTATCGTGGAAACCATATTCCATAGGTCCCACCCCATACCTTCCGAGTATGTATATATTCTTCGTGGCATGCCATCCATGCCCAGAAAATGTTGTGGGAAAAAGGCTATATTAAATCCAATGAAAGTGACCCAAAAATTCAATTTACCAAGTGTCTCGTTATACATTCGTCCTGTAATTTTAGGGAACCAATAGTAGATTCCAGCAAGAATGGCGAATATAGCGCCGCCAAAGAGCACATAGTGGATATGGGCCACAATGAAGTATGTGTCCTGTTGCTGAGCGTCTGACGACGCCATAGAGTGCATTACCCCACTGATCCCACCTATAGTAAACATGGCTATAAAACCCAACGCGAACAGCATAGGGGTGCGGAGATCCATGGAGCCTCCCCAGATCGTGCCCATCCAGTTGAATATTTTTACACCAGTCGGCACGGCTATGGCCATTGTAGTCAGAGTGAAGACTGTGACAGGGATAGGGCCCAACCCCACAGTGAACATGTGGTGGCTCCATACCATCCATCCCATAAATGCTATGATTGCTCCAGCTAGGACGATAGCGTTGTACCCAAATAGAGGTTTCTTCGAAAAAGTAGGAATAATATCCGAAACGATTCCCATAGCAGGCAGAATGAGGATATACACTTCAGGGTGTCCGAACACCCAAAAAAGATGCTGCCAGAGGACCGGATTCCCACCATTTATGACGTTAAAAAAGTTCATGCCGAAGGCACGATCGAAATAAAGTTCGATAAGAGCTACAGTAATTACCGGAAAAGCGAGAACCACCAAAATTGCGGTTAGGAAGGTCATCCAGGTAAACAAAGGCAGTCTCATGAAACTCATGCCGGGTGCGCGCATGTTAATAATCGTTACTATGAAATTGAATGAAGCTGCGAGAGAAGCGACACCTAAGACCTGCAGGGAAATTATCCAAAAATCAATACCTGTGCCCGGATTTTGTGACATACTGGTTAGAGGGGCGTAACCAAACCATCCTGCGTTTGTTGCGCCTCCTAAAAACCAACTCAATTTTAATATGATTGCTCCGGATAGGAATGTCCAATAACTGAATGCATTTAATCTTGGGAATGCTACGTCCCTAGCGCCTATCTGTAGAGGCACCACAAAATTGAAGAAGGCCGCACTGAGAGGCATGATGGCCAAAAATATCATGGTTGTGCCATGCATGGTGAAGAGTTGATTATAGACTTCTGGACTGACAAACTCATGTCCTGGGCTAGCCAGCTGAATACGGATTAGTAGTGCTTCCAATCCGCCAGTAAGAAAGAGCAAGAAAGCAGTAACTCCATAGAGCACGCCGATTTTCTTGTGATCAATTGTTGTTATCCAGTTCCAAACACCTGTTGGATGCTTTGGTCTAGGTATTGGAAATGCGACTGTTGTCATCCCTTCCTCCCCATTTATTAAGTTGCAGAGATGCCTATAAAGATTTTATTAGACGCTACTTAAGCGTCAGTAGATAGGCTACCAACGCATCAATTTCATGTTCCTCCAGAGCTTTACTTGGATCTGTGTACACTGCCGCCTGGGCAGACATGATGTTTCCTGGTTTTATTTCTTCTGGGTTACTAATCCAATCCTTGAGATTTCGTTGGAGCATATAATCATTGGGTTCAGCATTACCTATTTCTGTATTGTCCAGCATGGCAACGAGGTTAATTCTACTCGCCATGTGAGTCAGGTTTGGTCCGATCCTGCCAGGTAATTTTTTCCCATCTTTCGAAAGTTTCATGATACTCTTTGTCGCATGACAGCCTGTGCAACCAGCACTCTTGAACAGTTCTTTGCCCTGTACAGCTAGAGGTTCCGCCGGTTCAAATGCAGATTGGGACTGACTTTGCAACCATGCGTCAAATTCACTTCTCGACTCCGCAACAACTTTGAATTTCATGTTTGCATGAGATACCCCACAAAACTCAGCACATTGTCCGAAGAAAACTCCCGGCTCGTCAGCTTGAAGCCATAAGGAATTATCATTGTTGGGAATCATATCTACTTTTCCAGCTAGCTTAGGGACCCAAAGGCTGTGTATTACATCTACAGAGCCAAGATTGAAAGTTACTGGTTCTCCAACCGGAATGTGGAGTTCATTTGCAAAAACTATCTGTTCACCAGGGTTATCTGGGTGTGGATATCTAAATTCAAACCACCACTGATGTCCGATCGCGTCCACCTCGAGACCGCCTTCTGAGGGGGGTATCGGAGCTTCTGCTGCGTAGAATATTCCCTGCACTGTGGGCACTGCTGCTATTATCAGAATGATAATAGGGGCTATCGTCCATGCTATTTCTAGGCGAGTGTTACCGTGGACTTGAACAGGATCTCCATCGCCAGGACGTCGTTTGAATTTGAACACCGCATAGATTAGTGCCCCTTCGACTGCGACAAATACAAAGGCACCCACCCAAAATATCACAATGAATATAAATGCCTGATTTTCAGCTACCGGGCCTAGGGTATCGAAAGTAGATTGGTTGTGACTTGGGGTACAAGCTAGTGCAATAGCCCCGATAATCGTGAGCATTGCTAGCACCAACATCTTAGTCCGGCGTGGTTTCGCTTTTGGCATCTCTATAGCATTTTCCTCCAAAGGCTCGGATGGCCGAAATATATCCGTGACAACATCTGAATCTATCAGAGCCGTAAGCCGCTAGTCAAGGCTCTAAATACGGCAAGTGCGAGAGTTTCTAAATCTTGATCAAGCTATCGAGCATAATTCCGAGGAAAATCAACGCTATATATAGCAAGGAATAGAGATAAAGCGGTTTTGCTGACAATATGTCTGGTTGTCGCCACAATCTCCATGCGTAGGTTATAAATACTACTCCTGCTAGGAATGATGTAATTAAATATATCAATCCCACTGCTCCGGTTGTGTAAAACATTGTCGTCAGTGCGAGCATCAGAATTGTATACAGGAGTATGGCTTTTTTTGTTTCTTTGACTCCCAAGACAACAGGTAGCATCGGAACATTAGCTTTGGCATAGTCGTCTTTAAGCATAAGCGCAAGAGCCCAAAAATGGGGAGGTGTCCAGAAAAAAACTATTGCAAAAAGGTAGATTGGGGCTAATCCTAAGGAACCTGTCACTGCAGTCCATCCCACCATAGGTGGTATTGCACCGGCGGCTCCGCCTATGACTATATTTTGATGAGAGGTGCGCTTTAGCCCGAGGGTGTACACGAACACGTAAAATAACGTTGCACTTAGGGTTAGTGCTGCGCTAAGCAAGTTGGTAAAGTATAAAAAGACGATAAAGGCAATCAAGTTTACGATTATGCCAAATGCCACAGCGTGTGTGGGACTTATTGCTCCAGAAACTACAGGCCTGTTACTTGTTCTGGTCATCGCCTCGTCTATGTCTCTGTCAAAGAATTGATTCAGAGCGTTTGCCCCAGCTGATGCTAAAGTTCCTCCTGCGAGCACGACAAGTGTAGTTGTCATATCTGGGACTCCACTTGAGGCTAAAAATAATCCACCTAGCGCCGTAAACAATAGCATGAGTATTATCTTCGGTTTGGTAAGTGCCACATATGATTGAATTAAATTCGTATGCAAGGTGTTTTCTGAAGTCATATTGGACGTCTGTCCTTCTTGGATTGGCTTCTGTGACCTGTCTTTACTTGAAGTGGTACGTAAACCAGTGACGCTAGGATGATAAGGCTTATCCAAACTGACGTAGCCAGACTCAAGTGTATGGCTTTTATATCTGGACCGAAACCGGATCGGACCAATTCATATCCGGTCAAAATTTGAATGAAGAGCAGTATTAAAACTGCAGCGCTAGCCCATCCGAGAGATTTCATGTAGCCCCTATTGTGCCACGCCAAATACACTGTTGCTAGTATCGTTATTCCAATTATCGCAGCTATATATCTATGAATCATGTGGATGGTATAAGCAGAACCTTCCGTGAATAATGATCCCATGCAAAGTGGCCACGATGCACATGACGAGCCGGCTCCATAGCCGACTATGTATGATCCTGATAGGATAAGAGCGAAAGTACCAACCAAGGCTACAATAACTATTTTTGAAAAAGATCTTAAAGGCAGAGCAGTTCTCATCGGATCAGATCTTATATGTGGATTTAGACGAACAGCCACAACAGAAGCTATGAGCATACAAGCTACAGCCCCCTCTGCGAGAGCTAAATGTATTAGCCTAACCCACCACTTCAGCTCAGTTAGTACTGTGGCTCCTCCCAAACCTGCAGCTGCTACAACTAGCACTAGTCCTGAAATGCTGGGCCATATGACCCAGCTTTGATCTCGAAAATATATCAATCCAACTAAGACAGTTGCGATCACGAGAAATCCTAGGACTGACGCGGATAGTCTGTGGCTGTACTCAATGAGCGTAGCGAGTTCGAAGGGAGGAATCAATTGTCCGTAGCAGAGTGGCCAATCCGGGCATCCCAACCCTGAGTCAGTTACTCGTACTATTCCACCCAGAGTAATTTGAAAGAATGCTGCAATTGAAGATAATATAGCCAGTATGCGGAACAGTAAGATCATATGTTTGTCCCTGAGCACGATTAGTCGTAAATCCTTGCTCTAACGGCTCAAATTCATTAGATTGTTAGCAATGCGCTATGGTTTATACGCTCTTTTGTAACGTGTTTTTTTAGCTACTCGAGGGTAGCATAGGGTTCAATTGTGGTCAATATAAAAATAGCTCTACGGCCGCCTGTCTTGACTCCTAAATAAGCATGCGGATACAATTGCTGCGATTCAAATGGTTATGCTAATGGCGATTCAGTATGGTAGTGGTATCTTTCGGCCCGCTAGCTCAATTGGCAGAGCAACTGACTCTTAATCAGTAGGTTCTCGGTTCAAGTCCGAGGCGGGTCACCACAAACGATATAATAGATTCCTGTGAATAAAATTGAAATACAATATATCGCTGCGCTGCCTTGTATCTAAATAAATGGTGATTCAACATGAGAGAAGTATCTAAGAAGCCAAGTGAAACCCAAGCTAGCGAAAATGTTGACTTTGATGTGATTGTGATCGGAGCTGGGATCGCTGGCTTATATCAACTGTATCGTCTACGGG
>CAZQPS010000037.1:0-12011 GCA_964595285.1 uncultured Dehalococcoidia bacterium
CTGACCTCTTCTCCATTGATTCTCGGCGTTGTAAATTCGGGATTTGCGATACCTCTATTGGGATTTTCTCTGTTCGGCGGTGCAGTGGCAGATAGGCTAGAACGTAAATACATCATTCAGGTTGGTCAATTGGCCTTGACAGTACTAGCGTTCCTAGTGGGTCTGGCAATTCTCATGAATGTTATTTCATGGTATCACCTGTTTTTTGCTTCTATTTTACAGGGCACGTTGTTCGCTTTTGTTATGCCAGCACGACAAGCAATAATCGGACCTATAGTTGGTAAAGAAAATGTGTCAAATGCTATGGCATTAAATGCAAGCGCGATGAGTGGAACAACCCTCATGGCGCCTGCGATAGCAGGTTGGGCATATGCGTACATGGGGGCTCATAATGTCTATTTTTTGATAGCATCGCTAGCACTGATTGGATTCCTTCTTATGGGGAAAGTCCATAAAACTGGTACCACTGCCAATAAGTCCTCTAGCCCTGTAATTCGAGATATTGGAGAGGGGCTGGTATATGTTTGGCGGAGTCCCATAGTACTGGTTCTGATCCTAATGGGCTTGGCAACTGCACTTTTGGCTATGCCCTTCAGGTTTATGTTGCCAGTTTTCGTTGTAGATGTATATAGGTTGGGTCCGGATGCAATGGGACTTTTAGTATCCATAATGGGAGGAGGCTCCCTTGCAGGTTCCTTGTTCATTGCATCAGTCCGGAAAAGCCGCAGAGGTATGTTGCTGATTTTAGGAAGCTTCATTTCAGGTATAACCTTGCTATTATTGGCCCTCATACCGATATATGCAGCAGCAGCATTTCTCATGGTATTCCTTGGAATTGGAGACGCTGCCAGGCGTACCCTCAATCAGTCACTCATTATGGAGGAAGTGGAAGATCAATACAGAGGACGGGTCATGAGCGTTTTCATGATCAACTTTGGATTAATGCCTCTGGGGGTCCTTCCCGCTGGTGCGATTGCAGAGGCAATGGGAGGCCAGTTTGCAGTGGGGCTACTGGCTCTTTTACTTCTGGGTGTGACTGCCCTGATTTTCATAACTCAGAAAAGACTGCGGGAAATGCCCTAGTATTATAAAATGCTCTGGGGATGAAATTGTCGGAAAACCGGCCCTAGCCACAGGTGTTTGTACGCAACTCAACCACAAATTCACCTGACACTATTTTTGAAGGGAAAACTAGTGCTTCCATGGACTTCGCCGCGCCAGGCAGGCTTATGTTAAAAATCCAGTTGTCTCTTGTTGCTATAGCCTCTGAGGCCTGAACAGAAATCATGATGTTTGATATGAAGTTGGTACTTCTTTTGCCACAGATATTTAACACTTGATTTTCTATAAGCGCTCGCGCTTCAGGTTCAGGAAGTTCAGTCGAAACGTCAGGAAGACACGCGATTAGCGCGAGTGAAGCTATGACAAGGGACACCAAAACGGATTTCATAAGTGGACTCTCAAATCTCTGATAAATTTATATTGCTTTAGCAGGCATATTTTTGCTGAGACATAATTATAACAGAACTAAATTACATGAACACTTTAACAATTTCTGGTTGATTTCACAATCCTATAACGGAAAGAGCGAAGTACAATTTCACAAGTAGATTGTGCTTCGCTCTCTGTTTACGAACTAATAGATTACTTGGCGTTAGCCTTCTCCATATCGACGGCTATCTTTTCTACTTTATTTATCTGAGCATAAAGAGTGGAGGGATTTAGTCCGGCAGCATGATCTCTGTATCCAGCTCGTTCTAGCATTGGGCCTAATTTACCGCCTTTAAATAGATCAATTGCCCAAGCTAGTGGATCGGGGACTGTTGTCACATCAATATATATACGTTGGTTTTTAGCTTGAGGTCCATAGTGATAGTGAGGGGCAACCTCAAAACAGTCAAAGGTAAGCAGTTCTACTTCTTCATTCCCTACATCACCTAAAACATGAATGGCGATCCCTCTATCATTGGCGAGGTGTCTGAATTCTATCCCGAATCGAATAGGGCCCGCTTCTACAATCTCATCACCCCTGTCATGCATTACGGTGTTACGTCCTTCTTTAGCCATTCTTTTTGCGGTAGTTTCCAATTCAATAAAGGTGCTTCCGAGTGCTCCAACATCTAGTTGCTCTGAGAGTTCTTCGTACCCCGCCCTTTTCACCATGTCTGGTAATCGCTCCGTTATTTGCTTTATGGTCCAGTCCAGAGAATCACCTTCCGTGGTCTTGTCTAGCATAAGCCGTTTATTACGCTTTTCTGGGCCATAGTGATAGTGGGGTTCATGGTCAAAGCAATCAAATCTCAGTAATTCGACTTCCTCACCATCTTCCTCACCCAATGCGTGTATGCACAGACCTTGATCAGAAAGCAAGTCTCTGTACTCTAGTCCAAACTTTATCTTGCCGTCACCAATTATTACATCGCCTCTTTCAGTCATCCTGACGCCTCCAACTGAGGAAATTCCTCTTTTGTTACTATTGCGGCGATTATATCTGCGTATCAGGGTTCCGTAAAGTGGGAAGGAAGAATGCTCTTTCACTCGGCGTGCTACAATCTTTTGGTTGAGCATATATTATTCTGAAGAGTATGAAGAGTATTATTATGGACCAGTTTATTCAATATCATGTTAGCTCGGCCCTAGGAAGCCTCCGGCTGCTAGAGACTATAACAGCTTCTCAATCTGACCTTCATACGGATATTAAGTCATTGCGTGAGTCACTTTCAGACTTTGTAGAGCCTGCGTCCGGGGATGCATTAAGGCTGCCATTAGCTTACCAGAATAACTGCTCCGATCGTTTTATGTTTGCAAATCGAGTGGTGGGATTTTTAGAATTTACGATCGATATCCTTGGCGAAGAGTACGACGATCCCGAAATCAATAGGCTCAAGCAAGGTTGGATTCCTCAAGCCTTTAAAGTACTTACACGTGTAAGTACTCACATATCAGTTCAGGCGAGACTTGCCGTGACACAAAGGGTGGCCGGGCTTTACGTTATTGTAGATCCTGAAGCAATTTTAGATAGGGATATAGTGGATGTGGCTGATTCTGCACTAAAGGGTGGGGCGACAGTTCTGCAATTAAGGGACAAAAACAGAGATAAAGGGGAGATTTTAACTCTAGCTAGAGATCTGGCATCGCTTTGTCGTTCATATGGAGCACTTTTTATAATGAACGACCAAGCAGATGTAGCTCTTTCGTCGGGGTCTGATGGTCTTCATGTGGGTCAGTCAGATCTACCAGTAAATGAAGCGAGAAAAACACTTTCGGATGTACAGATAATAGGTCGTTCCAATAATGGCGTAGACGAATCTTTAGAATCTCTAGGTCAAGGGGCGGACTATTTGGCAGTTGGTGCGATTTTCCGTACAAGTACTATGGGCAAAGAGAGTAGGAATGCGGTAGGTCCTGAGATGATAACTCGTGTGAAAGAACGTGTTGATAAGCCGGTAGTAGCCATCGGGGGAATAACTGCAGATAACATAGTAGATGTGGTACGCGCTGGTGCGGATTCTGTCTGCGTGGTAAGTGCTATAACTCTTGCCGAAGATCCGTATTCAGCCACGGCACACCTCGCAGAACTTATGCGAGTGTGATTTTTAGAAAAATTTGAAATTGGGAAATATTGTTTGAGCATCATTATGGAAGAATCATTTGCAAAACAAATAGAGAAACTTAGAAGAGCTTCCGAGGAAGCCAGACAGGGGTTTACAGAGTTTCATGTAGCTAGAGAAGAGGCCCTTCGATTGTCCAGAGATATCATAAGAAACTCAGCAAATGCCATTCGCGCCACCCATAGAGGAGAATTTGAAAAGGCGAGAGAACTTGTCGCCTTAGTAAAGGAATTGACTTCTGGATTTGGTCAAGTCAAGAGTTCCCATCCTGCAGTTTATTATGCTGGATATGTAGAAGATGCCCTTAAAGAATATGTAGAGGCATGTGCGACTTTGGCTTTTGCAGAGGGCACTCCCCTCCCCTTGTCTGAAGAACTTGGTGTTGGGCCTGCCCCGTATCTAGGCGGACTCGCCGACACCGCTGGAGAATTAAGGCGTTTTATACTTGATTCTCTCAGACAAGACGACTTTTCCAGATGCGAGCAACTACTTGAAATCATGGATGAGATTTACTCAATTCTCATCACTATGGATTTTCCAGATGCCGTGACTCGAGGGTTGAGGCGGAACACTGATATGGTTAGAGGTGTTTTGGAAAGAACCCGAGGAGATCTGACGGTTGCGTTAAGGCAACGTCGATTGGAGGAACGACTTTCGGCATTTGATGAATCTTCATGATTTCATTGACCCAAGATTGCCTTGACGACCCTTTTTAGCTATGTTAGCTTTTTTGCAATTATAACAAGGTAGGTGGATGCCAACATCAGGTCTTCCCACAACAGGGAAGACTATTTTTATGGAGGATGACATGGAGATTTTTGCAATCGCCATCGTTGCAGGTATTATTGGTCTGATATTCGCTCTTTATCTTACTATGAAGATACTGCGAGAGGATCAGGGCAACGAAAGAGTACAGTTTATAGGCCAGGCAATCCGAGAGGGTGCAGCAGCTTTCTTAAAGCGAGAATATACACTGCTTGCCATTTTCGTAGTGATTGTTACGGTTATTCTAGCTCTGTTTATTGATATGGATATAACAGGGAGAGTGGGATCCAGTAATTCACTGCCTGCTACAGCTATTTCATATATAGCAGGTGCGATTGGTTCAGCAGTAGCTGGCTATATTGGCATGAGCATTGCGGTTAGGGCAAATACTCGTACAACAGTTAAAGCCCAACAGGGTCTCAATCCGGCACTAAGAGTTGCCTTTGATAGTGGTACAGTGATGGGAGTTTCTGTTGTCGCTATCGGACTTATTGGTGTGACCATACTATACTTAATTTTCAAGGATATTTCTGTGGTGGCGGGTTTTGGATTTGGTGCTTCGTCAATAGCTTTGTTCGCGAGGGTCGGTGGAGGTATTTATACCAAAGCAGCCGATGTTGGGGCTGATCTCGTAGGCAAAATTGATCAAGGTATACCAGAAGACGACCCCAGGAATCCGGCGACTATCGCTGATAATGTAGGCGACAATGTGGGTGATGTTGCTGGTATGGGCGCTGACTTATTTGAGTCATACGTAGGCTCTATTATAGCTACAGTCGCTCTAGCTGCGGTTGGTGCCGCTGCATTGGGGATGGCTGCATCCTCAGCTTTTGATTCCAACCTCATATTGTTGCCCATTATTGTTGCAGCGATAGGAATTGTTGCCTCGATTGTGGGTAGTTTTTTGGTGAGAACTGGTGAAGGGGCCAGCATGGGGAGATTACTTTGGTCACTTCGGACAGGAATATTCGGTGCTGGTGTTTTAGTTCTTATAGGCACAGCTGTGGCGATCACATATATGGGATTGGATTTCAAGCTTTTCTGGGTGGTGTTGATTGGTCTTGTAGCCGGTCAAATAATAGGAACTTCGTCTGAGTACTACACCTCTGACGAATTTCAACCAACCAAAGATTTAGCGGGTCAAACAGAGACTGGTCCCGCAACTGTGATAATTGGTGGGCTGGGTTTGGGAATGTTAAGCACAGTAATTCCAGGTGTGGTCATAGTTATCGCAATGTGGCTCGCTAATACATTAGCAGGCACTTATGGAGTTGCTCTTGGCGCCGTAGGTATGCTGTCCACTTTGGGGATTACGTTAGCTACCGATGCTTATGGCCCTGTAGCTGATAATGCTGGAGGTATTGCTGAACAGGCTGGATTGGAACCAGAAGTTCGTGAGAGGACGGATAAGCTGGACTCTCTTGGTAATACGACAGCCGCCACTGGAAAGGGATTTGCAATTGGATCGGCTGTACTTACTGCCTTAGCCTTGATGGCAGCCTTTTCCGAAGTGGCAGGAGTTGATGTTTTCAACTTACGCGACGTTGACGTGTTAATGGGCCTCTTCATTGGAGGACTGCTACCGTTTTTGTTTGCCGCATTAACTATGCAAGCTGTAGGTAAAGCGGCCAACGAAATGGTTCAAGAAGTGCGACGTCAATTCCGAGAAATTACTGGTTTAATGGAAGGCACAGCTGATGCGGACTATGCAAGCGCTGTTGATATCAGTACGAGAGGCGCAATGAAGCAAATGGTGCTTCCAGGACTGATAGCGGTTATAGCTCCAGTAGTTGTTGGTGCTGTGTTAGGCGCGTCTGCCTTAGGCGGTATGCTAATAGGGTCCATTGTGACAGGTTTCCTTCTGGCTATCATGATGGCAAATGCTGGTGGGGCATGGGATAATGCTAAGAAATATATTGAAGCAGGGAATCTGGGTGGCAAAGGTTCTAGTCAACATGAGGCGGCGGTCGTTGGAGATACTGTAGGTGATCCTTTTAAGGATACCTCAGGCCCTTCATTGAATATCCTAATTAAGTTAGTTTCAATGGTCGCACTAGTTTTTGCCCCTTTGTTTTTGTAAAAGTCTCGTTCGGATTTTGTATAAAAGCCCCTGTAGAATTTCTTGTTCTATGGGGGCTTTGACATTTATCACATAGTGTGACAGGACTTAAAGTAGGCGATATTTTCCTATAATTAGTTTTAAACATTAAGTAAATTCAACGTTTATCTTGTTGGAAGATATTCAAGTATTTAGGACTGTGAGATATTGCCACTACCAACTGTAACTTAAATTAGATAAAATGTTTATGAGATGGAACAATCTACTGTAGCTAGTTGCTGCGTAAGCTTCCTTCTTAAGTTAGTGTGCCCAGGTGGCGGAATGGTAGACGCGACGGACTTAAAATCCGTTTCTCGCAAGAGAGTGGGGGTTCGAGTCCCTTTCTGGGCACCACTTTTCGAAAATAACAGCCCTTGCTGATTGTCGGTCGTTTCACATTTCACGTACTGTATTGTGAATAGCAGAATTGATAAATACAGCGACTTGTGGCATTTCGTTCGGGTATGAAATTGGGGGTTAGTACTTGCAGCCTAATATTATTTTGATTAATTGTGATGATCTGGGCTATGGTGATTTGGGGTGTTATGGTTCCACTGAAAACAAATCTCCCGCCTTGGATAAAATGGCTGATGAGGGTATAAAGTTCACTGATTTCTATATGGCGTCGTCTGTATGTTCACCTTCAAGAGCTGCCATGCTCACAGGTTGTTATCCACCAAGGATAGGATTCGGTGAGTTTGATGGTATGAGAGTGCTGCTCCCGGGCAATGCACTTGGTTTGAATCCTGATGAGATTACTATTGCCGACTTGTTGAAGACCCAAGGATACGCTACGGAGATAATTGGTAAGTGGCACTGTGGGGATCAACCTGAATTTCTACCAACTCGTCATGGGTTCGATAATTACTACGGAATCCCCTACAGCAATGATATGGGTATTCAATTTCAGAATGATGAGTACCCGCCACTCCCACTGCTCGACGGAGAAGATGTGGTCGAATTACAGCCTAATCAGAGTGATATAACCGACAGATATATGGAGCGGGCAATAAAGTTTATTAATGAAAATAAAGGTGGCCGATTTTTTTTGTACTTTGCTCACATGTATGTTCATCTTCCCATATATGTGCAAGATGAATTTTTGAAGGAATCATCTAATGGTGCTTATGGGGGTGGAGTTGCCAAAATAGATTGGGTTGCAAAGGCAATTTTTAGGGAATTACATGAACTTGGGATAGATGAAAATACGTTGGTTATATTTACTAGTGATAATGGATCCCGAGCCGCTTCGCTGTCATCTTATGATGATAAGGGACGCTTTCGCAACGTAGAAGAAACCCTGAGTACGCCCGAAGGACTTGCTGCTGCGGAGGTGGCAGGCTTAGGCAGTAATGCACCTCTTAAAGGCGCAAAAGGAACTACATGGGAAGGTGGAATGAGATTACCTTGTATCATGCGATGGCCCGGTACGATTGCCCCAGGAGTTATAAGTCATCAGCTTCTTTCCTCGATGGACCTTTATACGACGTTGGCAAAGTTGGGAGGGGCTACCGTTCCCTCTGACAGGGTCATTGATGGTAAGGATTTTTCCGCGACATTGATTGACGGAAATGTGGATATGGTCGTTCGAGACGAATTTTTTTACTATAACATGAACAACCTAGAAGCTGTCAGGAGCGGTAAATGGAAGCTTCACGTGGGTAAAACAAGATCGTTAAAGGGTGCTAGCGAAGGAATTGCGAATACATTTGATCCATTACTGGCCGCATGGGCACCGCCTTATGAATTGGTTGAATGTGCTGAGCTTTACGATTTACAGACAGATATTGGAGAAAGCCGTAATGTATATGAAGACCATCCGGAGGTAGTATCTTTTCTAGAAGGGAAATTAGAAATGTGTAGGAAAGATATAGGCGATGAATCATGCAACATAACTGGAGCAAATATACGTCCGATAGGTGAAGTAGAAGAAGGTAACGTACTCACACATCACGACCCGAACCATCCTCTTACAATTGCAATGTATGATAGTAATGATCGGGGTTAAATTTAAATCAGAGTAATACAATTAGGGGGATCAGATAATTATGGGACTGAGAGATCGTACGCCGACTACAGTAGAAGAGTATCTAGATTACAAAGTGCGTTTCAATAATTGGGGAAGATGGGGTGATAATGATCAATTCGGCACTCTTAATCACATAAATAGAGACGTTGTGAAAGAATCAGTAAATTTGGTGAAGACAGGCCGTACTGTGTCATGCGCAAACCCTCTAGCTACCCACGATGTACTACCTGATAATCACAGAAACCCCAGACCTGCTGATCATAATATGACAGTTCATGACAAAGGATCAGGAGATTACATAGGCGTGTACTACCACGGTTTTGTAACAACTCATATTGATGCATTGTGCCATTTTTTTACTCAGAGTGTTGATGATGGCGGAAGACTTTATAACGATAAAGATCCAGCCTTAGTTACGGATCAAGGAGCATTATCTCACTCTATCGACAACTGGCAGGATGGCATTGTTACACGGGGTGTTTTGTACGATATACCTAAACTGCGTGGTTCAGACTACGTTGAATTTGAACGACCAGTTGAAGGGTGGGATTTGCAAGATTGGGCAGACAAGCAAGGAATTACGCCAAAGGCAGGAGATGCTGTTTTGATAAGATCAGGAGCCACTGCCTATTGGGTAGCTCACCCTCACATAGAGTTTACCTTTCCACCTAATACTCCTGGAAATGCACCATCTATCGTCGAGTATCTATACGATACTAATGCGTCTTTGCTTGGCTGGGATTTGCAGGAGTCGGGATACAAAGCTTATGAATATCCAGCTAGAATTGCTGTTCATGAGGTGGTGATACCTCACATGGGGTTGCCTATCCTAGACAATGCAGATTTTGATAGATTAAGCACGGTTTGCGATGAGTTAAACACTTATGTGTTTCAGCTGACAATAGCCCCTCTCGTAGTAAAAGGTGGGACAGGTTCGCCGGTAAACCCGATCGCGACTTTTTAAATATAATATCCCCTGTCCATGTTGGCTGTATAGGATAGAAATTGTCCCAAAGTATCGCAGGAAATTAGTTAGTTTTGATTGGTGCGAATGAGAATCTGTGAATGGGGCATGGGCCGAGTTCTTTCAAGGCCTCTAGGTGCTCCTTTGTACCGTATCCCTTGTTTCCCGCGAACCCGTATCCCGGAAATTCGTCCCCTGCCGTTTCCATAAATTCGTCTCTATTTACTTTTGCTATGATTGAAGCGGCAGCTATGGAATAACATAGAGCATCCCCCTTTATAATTGCTTTTTGGGGTGTGTCTATGTCGGGTATATTGATGGCATCTACCAATAAATATTGTGGACTGATAACCAATGAGTCAATGGCACGCCGCATCGCAAGTTGAGTTGCCCTAACTATTCCGATTTTATCGATTTCATAAGACGAAACTGAGCCGAGTTCAAAGGCGATTGCCTTATCGCGTATGTGTTTATTAGCTTCGGTTCTTTGGTTACTTGTGAGTTGTTTACTGTCCCTTATCAATTCGAGCCATTTACCTGAGGGATAATGTGGAAGAATTACGACTCCCGCAACGACCGGACCCGCCAAAGGGCCTCTTCCTACCTCGTCTAATCCGGCAACAATGGAATGGCCAAGGTCCAATAGGTTAGCTTCTTCTGCATAAGTAGGACTATGGGTTTCACGCTTCATATATGACCGTGTGTTGGCGCGGTCTTCCCGCCCCTTTCATTTCTTTGAGAAAGTGCTATTTATTGAGTCCTCTTTGCATTCCTCTAAGGTACCTTACTTGTCCTGCGTGCTCTGCCTCTTCTATGACAAGATGACTTAAAAGATTACCTACTGTGTCAAATGGCGCTTTGCGATTCATTCCAAGGTCCCTATCTAAATCCGCCTGAGTCAGACCGTCTATATATTCAAAAATATTGGTCCTAACAGCTTGGTAGTATTCAAGCAGAGTATTTATGTCGATTTCTGGGAAATTTTCTAATTGTTCTTGTGTGTACCCATACCCGTTTCCATCACCATTTATGCCTAATTTCCCTTGCCAATTATTGCTCACCCATATTTCTTCTTGCTTTTTAATCACCTTGTTAACCAAGGTGTCTTCTACTCGCGCCATATGCCACACGGCGAAATTAATGTGGTGTGAGTCTGGTGTAGGTTGATACTTTCGCTCTTCGCTGGACAGACTATCCAGTGTGTTTTCAACATCCGTCAGATATTCACTCATTGAAGCCTTTAGTATTTCTTTGAAGTCCATATTTATTTCCTCACCTTTGCGCCACTGGTTTTTCTGGTGATCTAATCGGATTCTTTAGTTCTATTATTCCGCCTCCAAGTACCTCTTCTCCCTGGTAGAATACTACAGCTTGACCAGGTGTAATAGCCCTCTGAGGTTCCTCGAAGTGTATCTGCGCCACCCCATTTCCGTATTCCAATGTGGCCGGGGCTTCTGTCGCCTTATAGCGAATTTTAGCGGTTACATTTAAGGGGCCTTGTGGCAAATCAGTACCAGTGAAATTAACTTTGGAAGCCCAAAAATCAGACTGAAAGAGATCTTCCTGTTTTCCGAGCGTGATTTGATTGTTATCTGCGTTTATTTGGGTAACAAACATAGGCTCTCCGGAGTTACCCTTTAGTCCCAGTCCCCTTCTTTGCCCTATGGTGAAAAACTGGATTCCTGGGTGTTGACCAAGAATTTCCCCAGAGGCATTTATCATTTCGCCTGGCTTAGGTTCTGCACGCTCTCCAACAAATTTACGATAGTCCCCGTCAGGTATGAAACATATTTCCTGACTATCAGGTTTGTCGGCTACTGAGAGTTCCGCTTTTGCGGCTATTTCTCGGATTGCTTGTTTGGGATGTTCACCAACTGGGAGCAAAAGCTTTGCTAGTTCTTTTTGCGTTAGAGTGAATAGAACGTAAGACTGATCTTTCCCACCGTCACGTCCTTTCAATAATTTATATCCGCCTTCACTATTTCGAATTCTGGCATAGTGACCTGTCGCTATGTAATCCGCTTCCATGAACATAGCTCGACGTAATAGGAAGTCGAATTTAATTTTATCGTTACAGGCTAGACATGGATGAGGTGTCCTTCCACGTTCATATTCACTGATAAAGTAATCCACCACGTGTTTTTGGAATTCTCGTTCAAAATTCATGAAATAGTGTCTTGCTCCAATTGCGTCACAGACACGTCTAGCGTCTTCTACGTCTTCCACAGAGCAACACCTTTTATTGAAAGCTGATGTGCTATTTTCTTCCACGGACCAGAGCCTCATGGTAACCCCTATGACTTCATAGCCTTCTTCTTTGAGAAGATATGCTGCGACAGAAGAGTCAACGCCTCCACTCATGGCTACGATAACCCGGCCCTTGCTTTTCACATTTGTATTCATGCATAAAGACTAGCATAGGTTAACAGCGCCTTCAACGTTTAAAATGGACACACGGACATTTAATTACCAGCTTAATGGAGCAGTCGTATATAATATTCGCATGATTGATAATTCCATTCCCAATACTGACAAGTATGCGCG
>CAZQPS010000038.1:0-6334 GCA_964595285.1 uncultured Dehalococcoidia bacterium
CCGTGATGACAAATGGCAATACGTTGTTACTGGAAGAGAAAGGCACGTAGGAGTAATAAGAGAAGGTGGACTACCCTACCCTTCGAGAGCTATACGAACAAAAGATTTTCTCTATATTCGCAATTTCGCGCCGGACAGATGGCCGATGGGAGATCCATATGAAATGGCGGACTTGGATCTCGTAGACCCAGAGGAAATATCTAGGTTACTATCAGAACAATATCTCCTATTGAAACCGATTTATGGGGACTTAGATCCTGGTCCCACCAAGCACTGGCTACTGGTAAACAGGAATACCCCCGAAGTCAAACCAAAATTTGATTTGTGTTTCGGAAAAAGACCGTTAGAAGAACTCTACGATTTGAGAATGGATCCTCATCATATGACGAACATAGCTGGAGAGGACTCCTACCTGAAAATCCTTGGTGAGTTGTCAGAGAAGCTTCAACGGGTCTTGAAAGAACATGGTGATCCACGTGTAGTGGAGGAAGATTGTAAGTTCGAACATCCACCTTATGCTGGTCCAGTACCAGATGAATGGTATGCCGTACCTCACAATGACAGAAAGTGGTCTGTAAAATCGTAGCTACGAGATACTTGCCCTTAATTCCTTTATAGATTCTGAGATGGACGTAGTTTTATTGAAAACGGCAGATCCGGCAACTAGTATGTTCGCTCCCGATTCTACGGCTGAATTAGCAGTTGTAGTATTTATTCCACCATCCACTTGAATATCAACGGGGATACTCAATTCGCTTATTAAATCTCTCGCCTTATTCACTTTCTCAAGCATTTCCTTTAGGAATGCTTGCCCACCGAATCCGGGGTTCACCGTCATGACTAGTAATTGATCAATTTCCGGTATGACGTTTACAACATCAGATAGCGGAGTTTGTGGGCTAATAGCTACACTTGCTCGTTTCTCGTGGCTTTTGATGATGCTGATAGCTGATCTAAGATTATCAGTGGACTCAGAATGTATAGTTAAGCTGTCAGCTCCAGCTTTAATAAAATCCTCAATATATGCCTCTGGATTAGAGATCATTAAATGCAAGTCAAATGGCAATGTCGTTGATGATCTAATTGCAGCCACTACTATAGGCCCAAAGGTAATATTAGGCACGAAGTGCCCATCCATGATATCGATGTGAATCATATCGGCACCTGCCTTCTCTGCCTCATATACTTGTTCTCCAAGGCATGAGAAGTCAGCTGATAAGATTGAAGGGGCAATCTTTACGGAAGACTCTATATTCATGGTATTTGTTTCCAGTCTTTTAGAAGCTTGTTTTTGGCCTCGCTTATAGATTGTCTAACTTGTTCGAAGGCTGTACCACCTTTGGTGTTGCGTGCGGCTACAGAAGATTCTACTGTCACTTCGAAAACATCATCCTCAAAGTGAGTAGAAAAACGTTTGAACTCTTCAAGTTTTAGCTCGTGTAGAAACTTATTATTATCAATAGCATAGTTTGTAAGCTCACTTACATTAATATAAGCTTCCCTGAAAGGCAGACCTTTTGCGACTAGGTAATCTGCCACATCAGTTGCGAGTAAATAACTATCTCTAGCAGCTGATAGCATTCTTTCCGAATCTATCACTAGGTTTGGTAACATACCGGAGAAGACTTCTAACGTTTCTGATAATGTGTCGTAGGAGTCGAAAAATCCCTCTTTGTCTTCCTGTAAATCTCTGTTGTATGTCATTGGCAGGCCTTTTAACATAGTTAACAGAGAGATGAGATTGCCGAATACGCGACTAGTTTTCCCCCGGGCTAACTCAGCAAAGTCGGGATTGTGTTTTTGGGGCATAATACTACTACTTGTTGTATATTCTTCACTAATTCGAACGAATCCGAATTCATCTGATGACCAGATAATTAATTCTTCAGATAGACGCGACAAGTGCATCATACATATAGAGGTAGCAGACTGGAAATCTAGCAAGAAATCCCGGTCAGATACCGCATCCATACTGTTCAATGAGATGGATGTAAAACCCAGCTGTTCTGCTACAAACTCCCGATCCAAGTCATATGGAAGTCCTGCCAATGCTCCGCTTCCTAACGGCATCACATCAGCGTTCCTATAAACTTGGGTAAATCTTTGGAAATCCCTACTAAACATTTGAAAGTATGCCATAAAGTGGTGGGCTAGAGAAACAGGCTGCGCTCTTTGCAAATGAGTATAGCCGGGCAAAATCGTCTCAATGTTCCTTTCAGCAATTTCCATAACTGCTGAGCGCACCTCGTCTATTCCCAAAAGGATATCTTTTGTGGCATCCTTGGTATACATTCTGATGTCCAAGGCTACTTGGTCATTTCTCGATCGTGCGGTGTGCAGTCTTCCGGCTGATTCGCCAATCAGGTCAAACAAACGCTTCTCTATGTTCATGTGAATGTCTTCAAGGCTGTCAAGCCAAGGAAAAGTCTGATTTTCTATTTCTCCTTGTATGGTTTCAAGCCCTTGTACAATAATGTCCATATCATTATTGGTAATGATATTCTGTTTGGATAACATCCGTGCATGGGCAATAGAGCCCTTTATATCTTGCTCGTATAGTCTTCGATCGTAGTGAATCGATACGGTATATTTGGAGGATACTTTCCTCATTTGATAGACGTCTCTTTCTTATGCACTAGAAATCTGCGCCGGAGAGTTAATACCTTTTCGTCTTTTTGGTTTATACCTCGACTTTCCAAGTATACTAGACCTCTGTCTGGCCGACTTCTTGATTCTCGTACTTCCAATATCTCGCTTTCCGCATAGATTGTGTCCCCGTGAAATACGGGTCCATCATGAGTTACAGTTTCGTACTCTAAATTCGCTATCGCTTTACCTGAGGTGTCTCTTACACTCATTCCTACAACGAGACTAAATACGAGAGTGCCATTTACTAATATCTGACCATGTTGATGGTCTTTCATGTAGTTTTCATCAAAGTGTAGGGGTGCGGTATTCATGGTAAGAAGAGTAAATAAATGATTATCCATTTCTGTGATGGTTTTGCCTGGCCAGTGTTTGAAAACGTCACCAGGGGAGAAATCTTCTAAGTACCCGCCGAATGTGTCTCTAGAATCGTGTATCATGTAGTTAGTACGCTCCGTCGTGTTTAAACAAAGTAGTTGATTGACTTGCACAGGGTGTTAAGGTGTCCATAACTAAATTTGGTATTTTTGGAGTAATCTTTTCGCAATTACAAGTTTTTGGATTTCGTTGGTGCCCTCCCCGATTATCATTAACGGGGCATCCCGGTAGTATCTCTCTACTGGATAGTCTTTTATGTAACCGTAACCCCCATGAATTCTCATAGCTTCCATGGTTACTTCACCACACATTTCACTTGCAAATAACTTCGCCATACCAGCTTCTAAGTCTACTCTTTCTCCTTCATCTTTCTTGCGAGCTGATTCATACGTTAAAAGTCGTGCAGCTTCTATCTTTGTTGCCATATCAGCTAATTTTAACTGAATGGCCTGATGCTGAGAAATTGGTTGGCCAAACGTTACTCGCTGTTGAGCATATTTTATGGCTGCATCAAACGCCGCTTGTGCAACGCCTACGGCTCGTGCCGCTACGTTTATCCGTCCGCCTTCCAATGCACTCATGACCTGACCAAATCCGCGTCCCTCGTTTTCTCCTACGAGATTTTCTGTAGGAATACGAACGTTATCGAATACAAGCTCTGTCGTGTCGATTCCTCTATATCCTAATTTGTCCAATTTTTGGGCAACGGTGAAGCCTGCAGCGGGCTTTTCTACCACAAAACAACTTATGCCTTTGTGAGGAGGTTGCACATCTGGATCAGTTCTGGCTAACACCGCAAATGCGTTTCCGTGTTCTCCGTTGGATATGAACATTTTATTTCCATTTATTACGTATTCTTCGCCGTCTTTCCGTGCCGTAGTACGGAGTCTTTGCATGTCGCTACCACCTTCAGGTTCTGTTAAAGCAAGACCTCCCCTCAGTTGCCCTTTCGCGAGTCTAGGGAGAAATCTATCTTTTTGGTCTTCTGTGCCATAGGTCGATATCACATACGCCAGGATATGGTGAGTACCTAAGGGACCTCCTAAACTCATCCATCCCTTGCTTAGTTCTTCGAATATCATTGCAAACGTAGTGTAATCTAGTCCTAGCCCGCCATACTCTTCTGGAATATTTATCCCAAATAGTCCCATTTCTGCCATTTTGTCGACTAGTTCCGCAGGGTAGATGTCATCACGGTCATATTCCGTGGCGACAGGTTCTACATCCCGCTTCACAAAATCCCTCACTAAAGAGACTATTTGGTTTCGTACTTCGGTTGATGTAGTCATAATCACTCTTTCATATGTAGTTTTGTCGTTTTTATAATCTTCTACAGGATATGTTCTGTGAAAACTAGACTCATGCTCATTGGGTCTTCGACTTCCAAGGGGGACCAAGTGCTGACATGATATTTAAGTTTACGATGTTCTATCTACCAAGGTTGGGAAATTGACTTTCGCCAAAATTTTTTGCAGATATTCCCAAAACTTTAATGAATCCTTCCGCATCTGTGTGATCGTATCCTCCGGTATTCTCCATGGAAGAATCATCTGTGTAGAGAGAATACGGCATAGCCTCTTTAGCGTCATCTACAGAGTCGAAAAATATATTGCCTTTGTAGAGCCGCACCGTAACTACACCAGTAGCAAGTTTTGTGATTGGTTGGAGAGCAGCGATTGCTGATGTCGTTCCTAAGTCTAGCCAGTATCCCTGATATATTTGGGTGCTAATAATTTTAGATACATGATCATATACCTCTCTGGCTCTTCGGTCCAATACAAATTGTAAGAGAAATTCATACGCCTGACCGAGTAGATTCATGCCAGGAGATTCATATATGCCGCGGGATTTGACTCCAACAAAACGATTTTCGATGACATGCGTACCTATACCTACACCATGTGGCCCAGCAATTCTATTGGCAGTGTCAAATGCAGAGACCGTGTTAACTTTCTCCCCATTTATTTCAACAGGAACACCTGCTTTCCATCGTATTGTGACGAGCTCTTGCACGTCGGGGGCTTCCCAAGGCCAGACTCCCATGCCTGGAGTTACGAAAGTTGGAGATATGGAAACATCTTCTAGGTCCCCTGCTTCATGCGTTAATCCTAGAAAGTTAGCATCAGTGGAATACCTGGACTCTTTGGATGGCTTTATTGGAAGTTTATTGGCCTCACAATAATTGAGCATTTCTTGACGACCAGGGAACATATCTATAAATTCTTGATCCCTCCAGGGAGCGTATACATCTATTTGGGGGTTTATGATATTGGATGCTAGTTGAAATCTTACTTGGTCGTTACCACGCCCTGTTGCTCCATGGAAAAAAACATTAACATCTCTTTTGTTTAGTTTTTCTAGCATTAGGGCGACGGTTATTGGCCTTGCTATGCCCGTAGTATTCCAATAACCTCCTTCGTACTTGGCTTGTGCTTGTAATACCTGGAGACCAGCAGATGCAAGAGCCTCTTTACCAGGTATTATTTCCGCACTAATTGCTCCGCATCCCAACATTCGTTCGCTTATATCGTCAAGGTTGTTCTCGTCAGGCTGTCCAAGATCAACTGTATAGCAGTGCACTTTAAATCCTTTTTCACTTAGCCAGTGAGTTATTGTGCAACTATCAAGACCACCTGACACCGCTCCAGCTATTTCAGTCAGATCATTTTTTTGTAGGTTTTTCCAATTCATTGTCATTGGGTTCGCTCTGTAAATTCGTATTTCATAGTTAATGCTGTTCAGAGTAGCGTATTCACTCAATAATTTCCATTAACAAATAGTATAGAACCAGATAAACAAAGGCAATCGGATAGGCGATAAATCCTTTGAACATTTACACATAAAGTAGGAAGTTGATAGCCCCTATGGCTTATAAACGCTACCACAGTGATTCGGTTGCTAGACGAGCACCGTCTACCATGGATCTGAATTTTGCCCACATGATAGATGGGTGTACTTTGGATGCTCCAGCGGAGGTGCCGAATCCACAATCTGTGCCCGCAATAATTCGATTTCTCCCTACTATGTTTGCGTACTTAAGAATTCTTTCACACACAACTTTGGGATGCTCAATGAAGTTGCTTGTTGAGTCTATAACACCCGGTATGATCGTTTTGCCTTCGGGCAAATCTACCTGCTCCCAGACAGACCATTCATGGGCATGTCTCGGATTCGAAGCTTCAAGTGAGTATGCTCCTACGTCAACTTTTAGTACGAGATCTATTATGTCCTCTAGCGGAATGTCATAATTGTGGGGCCCCTCGTAGTTTCCCCAGCATAGATGGAATCGGGTCTGCTCTTTTGGGAGACC
>CAZQPS010000039.1:0-16162 GCA_964595285.1 uncultured Dehalococcoidia bacterium
TATCTCTCTGCCATGCCATTAGGGAAGGTAACTTGAATGAGGCGAGCTGGCTTGATATTTTCTCCTAATCAAAGGCTGTACCTATTGCGTTGTAATTGATAGGTCATTTCAAAATACCCATATGGGAGTATATCCAATTGATAAATTTAGATTCACTGTTGTCCCTGTTAGACGTTCCTAAGGAAAATGCTGCTCTCTTTTCTTTGAGGCAAAGTAAGAGGGCCAAAAGGCTGATTTTTAAATCTTCTGTTCGGAGGGGGTTTGAAATAGTTCTTCCGCGCGTTTACAACGAACTATGGGTACGAGAGACTGTGAGTAAGAACAAGAGGGCTATTGAGAAACGTATATCGGAAATAAAAGACGCTCGAACAGGACTTAGGCCTACCTCCGTTACTTTACCGGTTCTTGAAAGATCTTGGATGGTCAACTACTTAGATATATATGAGAAAGACTCAGAGAATCTATCTGAAACATCAACTACATTGACGGTTAGAGAAAATTCTGAGGATGTCTTTTCGGTGGCGACTATTCTTCAAGAATGGCTCCATAAGAAAGCTCTCAATTATTTGCCAGAGCACCTATACGGTGCGTCTATCAAAATTAACCTGCCATACAATAAGGTGAATATAAAACGACAAAGGACTCTTTGGGGCAGTTGTTCTGTTAGACGAAATATCAATTTGAATCGGAACCTCTTGCTTATGCCATACGAGGTTGTTGATTACGTGATATATCATGAATTGGTCCATTTGAAAGTGTTAAGTCACTCATCTCGGTTTTGGGAGGAACTTTTGGCTATTTTCCCCGAGTATGAAAATAGCCGGAAGCAGCTAAAGCATTTTGAAAAGTTTAAAATACCTGAATGGGCCTTAGTTTGATTAATCCTAGTGGAACACCAAAGGAGGTTCTATTGGTGATAGGTAAAACTCGAATAGGGACTTCGTTTCTTAGCACATGGCTTTTAATATTAGTGTCTGCGACGGTCATATTGAGTTGCGGCCCAACCGAAGTTTCAGTTGAGGTTGATGAAGTTAATGTTGAAACCGAAATGAATACTTCAGTAGAAATACCGGAATCTTCCGCATTAATAGGCCAATCATGGAATTTACGGACACCTATTTCTATACCTTCTCCGGTCGGGCTAGAGGCTATGAGTGAGGCAATTGGTGGGGTCGCTATCGTATCAGACGAGCTATCGGAAACCGTGGCGAAAATGGGAGATATACTTAGTTCCTTCACAACTCCTACCCCAATCCCAGGAATTGATATTGATCGAGAAGAAGAAAGAATGGAACTTGTGAATGTACTTTGGATAGGATTTGTTGTTACGAGCCGGACGACTGATAACTGGGATTATATAACTCTCAAAGAGAGCTACTCAGGTTTTTTTGAATCCAATGGTACTGAAAGCCAGGTTGAAGTTTTCATTTTTGATGATGACATAGTGGACCCGGCGCTAGCGAGCAAAATAGCTGTTAACAGCCTAGTTCGAAATAATTTTGAAACGGGTTTTCATCGCAACATTGTGGTGAGTTGTGAAAAGAGGGAGGTTTGCGAAGAGTTGATCGATTTGCTAGAGGAACAATCTAAATTGTTGAGTATCAAGTAGAAGGATGAATGCCTTTTAAAAGGGTGATTCCAACTTAGTTAGGCTGCCACGCAAACCACTTGTCATTTGTAGTACTATCTCACGTGATTGTTGAATTGAGCGTCGACAAGTGGCTGCCAATGTACATATAACATGTAACCTGATTTAACAGAGAGAGTGATATGGTTGATACAAAAACGTCAGTAGAAGGTGAACAAACAACGGAGACGAGTGAACTGACCGATGGCTTTCATCTCGTCATCGATGCTCTCAAGCTAAATGGAATCAATACGATTTACAATGTACCGGGGATTCCGATTACAGATCTAGGTCGTTTGATGCAGGCTTCTGGTATGCGGATCCTATCGTTCAGGCATGAGCAAAATGCAGGCTACGCTGCGGCTATTTCAGGTTTTCTGACGAAAAAGCCGGGCATTTGCTTAACTGTATCGGCCCCAGGGTTCCTCAATGGTCTTACAGCGTTGGCCCACGCCACAACTAATTGCTTTCCCATGATCCTGATTAGTGGTTCTTCTGAAAGAGAGATAGTGGATTTGCAGCAAGGTGACTATGAAGAGATGGATCAGCTTGCCGTCGCTAAACCTCTTTGTAAGGCGGCCTATAGGGTCTTGAATGCTGAAGATATTGGCATAGGCATTGCAAGAGCTATAAGAGCGGCTGTTTCTGGCCGTCCTGGGGGTGTTTATCTGGATCTTCCGGCAAAACTCTTGGGGCAAGTTCTGGACGCAGATACAGGTGCTCAGTCACTAGTGGAGGTTGTGGATGCCGCACCACGTCAAATTCCAGCTCCAGAGTCCATAGAGCGAGCTTTGACATTGCTCAGATTAGCAGAACGACCTCTAATTATTCTTGGTAAAGGTGCGGCTTATGCCCAGGCAGATAAAGAGATTCGGTTGATGATTGAGAAGAGTGGGATTCCCTATTTGCCAATGAGCATGGCAAAAGGTTTACTTCCAGACACACACCCTCAGTCAGCCTCAGCAGCTAGATCACTTGTTTTAAAAGAATCTGATGTTGTAATGGTCATTGGCGCACGATTAAATTGGCTTTTGTCTCATGGTAAGGGGAGATCTTGGGGAAATACGACTAAGAAATTTATTCAAGTAGATATTGAACCAAGGGAAATGGACAGTAATGTAGAGATTGCTGCGCCTGTTGTCGGGGATATTGGTTCTTGCGTAGAGGCATTCCTTGATGGCATGGGTGATGATTGGAAGAAGCCTCCATCTCAATGGACTAGTGAGGTAAAGGCTAAAGTGGAGACCAACGTCGCTCGTATGGCGCCTCGGCTTCAAAACCAAAATAATCCAATGGATTTTCACGGAGCTCTTGGGGCAATACGCACTATTATTAAAGATAGGCCAGATACGATACTCGTGAACGAGGGAGCTAACACGTTAGATTTCGCTCGAACAATAATCGATATGTACAAACCTCGGAAGCGTCTTGATGTGGGTACTTGGGGAGTGATGGGAGTTGGCATGGGATCTGCTATTGCAGCGGCTGTTGAGACTGGGATGCCAGTATTAGCGATTGAAGGTGATAGCGCCTTTGGCTTTTCTGGAATGGAAATCGAGACGATTTGTCGTTACAACCTACCTGTTTGTGTTGTTGTTTTCAATAATGGTGGTATTTATAGAGGCGTAGACGTAAATCTTACGGGTGGAGAAGACGTTGCTACAACTGTTTTTGTTGAAAATGCTCGCTATGACAGAATTATAGAGGCGTTTGGAGGAATTGGCGTGCAAGCGACGTCGGCGGACGAGTTGAGCCGAGCCGTTAATGAGGCTATTGATTCTGGTAAACCTACATTGGTGAATGCAGTAATAGACAGTAATGCAGGTACAGAGAGTGGACGGATAGGAAATCTCAATCCTCAAAGTGTTGTATCAAAGAAAAGATAGGAATTAGGGATGTATGATTTGTACATTGCCGCGCAGACAGGATATTTTATCAGTTACAAGCCGAGCTTTAAGTTGAAATGAAATACTTTCGAAATTCATCTGTAGTGTCTTAAGGATTAAATATGACTAAGAGAATTAACAGGGCTATAGAGTTGTTGGAAGATGATCAACCTGTTTACTATACTGGGGTGCATTCGTTTTCCAGGGATTTTTTAACTTACGAACAAGGGAAGAAAGATTCGTCTACATGGGCTGATTATATAAACATAGGTATGGAACACGGATCTTTTGATATGAGTGGGTTAGAAGCCTATATGGAAGGATTAGTCGATGGAGGTCCTACGACGTCAGGGCATATCACACCGACTGTTATCGTGGAACTCCCTGTCCAGGGAGAAAGTGCTGAAATAATTAAATACAATGCATGGCAAATCAGACAAATATTAGCTAGGGGAGTGCACGGGATACTATTATGTGAAGCGGCATCTCCAGGAGCTGTATCTGCTTTCGTTGAAGCCTGCCGATATAAACTCAACGATTTAGGGGTTGGCCTTGGTCTGAAAGATGGAACTAGAGGTGTTGGTTCTGAATTTCAGGCGAAACGAAAATGGGGTATAGAAGATGACAATGAATACAGGGAGAAGGCTGATCCCTGGCCATTAAATCCCAAGGGGGAACTCTTGCTAGGATTGAAAATAGAGACCTTGGAGGGATTGAACAAGTGTGAACAAATTCTAAGTGTTCCAGGTATTGGATTTGCGGAAATGGGTCCAGGAGATATGTCCATGTCAATGAAAATCAAGAGGGTCCCAGGGGCGCATCCCGATCAAAGAATTATAGATGCATCTATAAGAGTTAAAAATGCATGCGATAAGAATGGGGTTAAATTTTTGGAATTGGGTACTCCAGAGACTATTGATGAAGTTATTGATTCCGGTGCTAGGGTGATCGCTGGTCAAAGTGAGGAAGTGGCAGGAATAGGCAGAAAATATACTAATCGACAAATGAAAGTGTAGCTTGAATTGCATTCTCCATCCAGTATGAAGTTTTTCAAAACACTGTTTTGTCGTGCATCCTACGAAAATGTACCGATTCCCTATTCCAAAAAATAAGTCAGACAATTTTATGGCAGGCAAAATATGGAGATCATGATCAAATTCATAGTTAAGTGTTTTGTTTTTTTCTTGATAGGGTTGGTTCTCATAAGTCTTATATTGCCCTTATTCATACTTTGAGGTCGTAATGGATTACTTGTGGTTTGTTATAGGGGCGATTGCGAGTTTGTATGTCGTATGGCTGTATATAAAAACGACTCGCAAGTAAGAATAGCAGGTGTTATAACACTGAATAGGCTTATTCTGAAAAGTTCGATATGTGTGATAAACATATTTTTTGATTTTGTAATCTCCCAATATGATTTTGAGTTCTGCACGTAATTACATATCGGTAATTGGATATAAAAGAAGCCCCTCTCAACTATGAGAGTGGCTTCTTTTATTCTACATACGTCAGCATCTAGGTGACAATTATCAACGGTGATGTCTTCCCACTCGCCTTTTCAGCCCGTTTCGCTTTCCGTCTTTTTTATTAATTCGCTCGATCCATTCAGAGGTGGATTCTTCTTTTTTCTCTTGTTTCGCTTTAGCCATATTTGTCTCCCCCTAAAGGTTGCTGAAACTGGTCAGGCTTTAATTGTAATCTAATATAAGCCTAAATAACAATTTCTTATTCCAATCAACTGGATGTAATTTCCCGAATTACGGTGAGTACTTTTCATTTTTTGTGTTGGGCCGTCAATACAGTGCGACGTTTTCCATATCCTAGATTTTCAAAATAGACTTATGCGTATTTTCCCATGGTGGCCCCTATGGAAGGTCCTGCCTTTTCAAAGTCTTCACCATTCATAACGGGTGTCAGGGTTACCTGGGCCCCCATTGCCAAAAACCAAGGCTCCACCGCTGCTGGAAGTTGGCTAGTATCGCCCATATCAAATATCACCATACATGTTCGCATCCCGTTTTCCAAAAGGAAATAAACTGCCTCTGGCTTTGCCTCCTCCAGTATAGAACCAAGGTTTTCTACCATGCTTCCGTCTCTAAGTCCCGCGTTACCCGATTCCGTAGGAATAGTAGCCTTGAGTAACATTCTCATTTATAGTCGCCTCCTAAAAATAGATAGAGTCATTCTAATCTATTTCTAGCAGAGATGTTATTTTCTGAAAATGAATATTGATTGTAGATATGGTGTTAACATGTTCACATGGTATGGTTTCCCCATTGGCATAGGCTTAAATCCCTAATATACTTGACCTTCGAGCTATACTTTCGCCAAGCTGAATGCATAAGAAGATACTTGCCATGGTCAAGAATATCTTAGATATTTGGCGATAGCCCAGAATCCGATTTGTTTTTGTGAAGAGGTTTTACCTTGGCGAAACTTTATTTTTACTATTCTTCAATGAATGCAGGTAAATCTACAGCGCTACTCCAGTCCGCCTACAACTACCGAGAAGGAGGAATGACTCCGTTTCTGATGACTGCAGAAATTGATAATCGGCAATCGGCCGGGAAAATAACTTCACGTATAGGTTTAGAGGCGAAAGCACACTTATTCAATCAAGACGATAATCTTCTTGATCTTATTTCGGGGAAGATCAGAAATGAGTCGATTGATTGTGTATTGATTGATGAAAGTCATTTCCTCACCAAGGAACAGGTAAAGCAACTAGGGCATGTGGCTGACAGGTTAGATATACCAGTTCTGTGTTATGGAATCCGAACAGATTTCAGGGGAGAGCTTTTTCCTGGTAGTCAGTATTTACTGGCATGGGCAGACAATCTCAAGGAACTTAAGACTGTCTGCCACTGTGGTCGTAAGGCGACTATGGTAGTACGATTCGGACCCGATGGCAAAGTTGTTGTCGATGGTGACCAGGTTATGATCGGTGGGAATGAACTATACCAGGCATTATGTAGGCGTCATTTTTCTGAAAAAATCTGGCCTGAATAATCGAGTGTGAGAAATGTCGGTATATAAATGCCAAGTTGTAGATGGGAACCCAGGTGCTATTAAACAGCAATTATTAGCTGCCTGGAGTGAGAGGTTAAGGCTAGATATCATTGAATAAGCCATACGTTTTGGATAGTTTTTGCCATGGATGTTAACTCTTGGCTGCAGCTTGCGGCTATTTGTTTTTTCGGTGCGATTTCACCGGGACCAAGCTTAGCCGTAGTAGTGAGTAATACGATTGTTAAGGGCAGGGCGTATGGTGTTGTCACTGGTATCGGACATGGAGTTGGTATAGGCCTGTGGGCACTTTTGACGGCTGCGGGTATAGTAAATGTATTAGTGGACAGATCCGGGTCTTTACTGCTTATTCAATCACTTGGTGCATGTCTGATTGCCTATATAGGATTTCGCACCCTTACGTCCGGGAATTTGGCGTTAGTTAATCGAGAAGACAGGCGCTCAAATGATAGACATCCTCTGTTTAGGGGCTCTAGCGAGGGGCTACTGATATCGCTTTTCAATCCCAAGATAGCCCTTTTTTTCCTGGCAATTTTTAGTCACTTTGTCCGACCTAATTCAGATTGGACCGAGGTAGCCATTATGGGAGTTATACCTGCGGTCATAGACGCATGTTGGTATGTCTCGGTAGCGATGGTGTTAACAGTATCTAACATTAGTAGAGTTCTTGAGGATAGAAGCAAGATTATAAGTGTTGTTAGCGGAGGCTTTCTCATTGTGATAGGGCTATATCTACTTGGCGCTATCATATATCGCTTATTTTGAGAGGTTTTTGTGGCGGCGTTGTAGTTATATTTCTGCTAATGGTGCCCTGAATCCAGTTCATGTGGAGGTTGATCGATTAATACAGTGTCAGATCATCTCCCCTTTATATAATTACTAGATTTACACGATAGCTTTGTACAGAAAAACTCAAAAATTGACCACCAAACCCCTGTTTGACATAAATTGAAAGACGTAAAATGCTGATAATGAAAGGGGGATTATTCATGAATTTAAGTTCACAAACAACCCATGGGATCCTGTTTATTATTGCGGCAATTGCCCCGTTTGCAATTTATATGGGATTGGGGCCCGATGGGGGTGGAGTTCTAGATGCAAGCATGACCGAAAGATTGGCTACTTGGGTGATGTTCGTATTGCCTGTTGCCCTCATGATGAATGTAGACGCAATGGGAGATGGGACGGGATATAAATTTGCCAGGGCCGGACTTCTCATAATCATAATATCAATGGGTGCAGGAATTGTGGCAGATGCCTTTAACGGTGCTGAGATGACTGAAAATTCGGAGGCCGTGGCTGTTGTAGCATGGTCCTCAATAATGCTAGGCTTCTTCATAACTGCCATTGGATACTATGTCCAGAAATTTTTTGCCAGTTGGCTATGTATTCTTCAAGGCATAGTCGCAGCGTTTGGATTTATTATGGTTGGCTTTATAGGACCAGATGCAGATGAAATACTCTTCATGGTAATGTGGCTAGCTATGAGTGTTGTTTTCCTACTGCTAGGTATTTTCACACTACGAAGAGAAAGTTAATTTTAAACAGGATAGTTTAATTTGACGGATAGAAGGGGCGCCACCAGTGGTGTCCCTTCTGTTTTTTTATGTCTAATTCATATTGCCTTTTCAAAGTTGCCCCATCAGATAATGCTTGCCAGTCAGCCTATTTTTGAGAGAATAACCATTCTTGTTCGAGCGCAGGTGGTTCCAGCCATGTTTTTACCAATTCTTGGCTCCGCTGAGGAAATTCTACGCCTAGGCCGTCTGCAAGACGAGTCATGAAATTGAACAGGCATGTTATCAGCGTGATGGAAAGGATATTCTCGTTTGAGAATCCTGCTTCGCGCAATCTATCAATATTCGTTTCTTTCAAAGAAGATGGTTCCCTGGTGAGTTGGGCCACATAATCCAGCATAGCCCGTGTTTTATCGTCTATGTCTGCCTTGTTGTAATCGTGCATCATATGACTTGCTAATGTGGGATCATTAGAGTGTTGACGAAGGAACCCTCCGTGGGCGAGGGTTCAAAAATGACACTTGTTTATTGCTGATACGGTTGATGCGATAGATTCCTCTTGGACTCGCGTGAGCGTCGATGCTCCGAACGTAAGTGCCTTGTTCAGGTTCTGTACAGCCTGCATAGCTTCAGGGTTTATAGACATAACTTTTATGATATTGGGGACGTTTATGTCCTCTTCAGGTATCCAAGACATATATTCACTCTCCGGTCACATTTTAAATTACTATTTTTAACGTTACGCAACATTAATCGTATCTTTATCTCTGGTAGATCTTGTCCGGTGTACGAGTTGGTAGATTAAAACTCTTATCTGCGATGAGCTGACTAATTAGTATTTGTGACTCCAAGTTCTGTTGCTGTACCAATGTATCACTCAAGCTATTTTAGATATACATGAGAATCCTAAATAAAATTTCGATATAGAGTAAAATGGTGGAAGAAATTTTGTTCAAGACCAGATTGTTTAAGGAGTGTAAGCAGATGCGAGGTGTAGGAGTATTTGAATTTGGTGGTCCCGAAGTACTACAGGTAACAGACCTGCCTGAAGTTCATGCTGGGCCTGGAGAAGTCAGGGTTCGCGTACATGCAGCTGCTGTGAGTCCGACTGATACGGGATTGCGGAGCGGAGTTAGAGCGGAAGAACTTCGTAAGAATCCTCCCCCATATGTACCTGGTATGGATGCTGCCGGGGTGATAGATGAGATAGGCCCCGGGACCGATACGGATCTCACTGTTGGATCGTCGGTTATGGCGATGGTGGTCCCTAATGGAAGCCATGGTGCGTACCGTGAGAGTATCGTGTTGAGTGCAGACTCGGTAGCAAAAGCGCCTGAGGGTTTCTCTCATGCAGAGGCTTCGACTCTCCCTATGAATGGATTGACGGCTCGTCTATCCCTTGATGAGTTGGCCTTAAAGCCCGGGCAAACAATCGCAGTGACAGGGGCTGCTGGAGCGTACGGAGGTTATGTGATTCAGATTGCGAAGAATGAGGGACTGAAAGTAATTGCTGATTCTTCCCCAGCTGACGAGGACCTGGTACGAGCTCTTGGTGCCGACGTGATAGTGCCAAGGGGTCATGATTTCTCTGAACAAGTTCGGAAGATAGTACCAGAGGGAGTGGATGGTCTGGCAGATGGCGCTGTCCTATCAGAATTAGCAGTGGGTGCTATTCGCGATGGAGGAGCTTTCGCCGCAGTACGTTTTTGGGGTGGGAATGGAGAGCGAGATATCACGTTCCACCGTACCATGGTTCGAGATTATAATCATAGAAGCGATTTGCTTGATCAGCTACGCCAGCTTGCCGAGGATAAGATTGTGACATTGCGTGTCGCTGGAACATATGAGGCCGAACAGGCTGGTGAGGCTCATAGCCGGCTGCAGGCAGGTGGAACTCGTGGTCGCTGTGTTATCGTATTCTAGTGATACTTTCTCGTTAACTAAGTGTCTTCTTGTTCAATAAATTAAAAAGCAGCGAGCTGCTTTCTTAGTAACAGTTCGCTGCTTTTTTTGTATACTTGGATACTAGGAAGACAAGTCCCCATCCAGGTTTAGCACATTGCTAGATTTTGGTGGAGAAAATATTTACTACTTCCACTGCCAAAGTTCCCAGGCAGCCGTGCCTTCTGCATCGACGTCCCAATCGAAAACCACTGCGGCCCCGTTAAGGCTTGAGAGAGAAGGGGCTGAAGTTTTGAAATAGACCATACCTTTGAATGTAGCGCCGCCATCTTCTGTAAACGTTCCAACACCTGTAGCACTAAATGTTGCTATCCCGTCAGCAGCGATAACTACACCTGCGTTTGGGCACTCTCCGTGAAGTATTCCATCAGGACCCATTTCAGCCGTATAAGTAGACATCACTTGGAAGATGTCTGCCCCTACTAGGGTTCCACTTCCAGACACTGCAGTTACTTCAAATACAGGATTCGTACCATTTGCTGACAATGCTTTTGCAGTTGTGACTGCTGTGATAGAGCCAATTTTCTCTGCGCTTGACATAATTTTTGACCTCCCAGTTAAATATTAATACTTTGTCTCAAAATAGCATGTCTTGATTTGTATTCACAACAGATTAGCGGTAAGTTCTCAAAATCTGCTTTATGAACTGCCCTCGAGCTATACTAAATAAGACAGTTAAAACGTGCCAAGATTTTCTTAAATGGGCTGACATATGTGCTGTCTGGTATTAGGTATCTATAAAAACTTAGGATTTCATATTGAGCCAGAAAGAAGGAGAGAATTAATGTTTCTCAAAATAGGAACACTCAGGGAAAGACTACATGGTGTAGTTTTAAATAAGAGAGATCAGGGTCACGTAATCGATGGATTGCAAGATGAATTGGATAGACTTCCCGATAGTTATGATGACTTGGCTAATTTCTCTAAGAAACTTTCTTCGCTAGAAATACGTTCCGACTGGCCCTATGTTGAGCCAAATACCATAGAGGCAATCAAAAGCGAAATGGACCCTTCTCGTCCGCTAGCCGATATAGGCCAAATAGATTTTGAGGACAGTGCACGAAGGGTTAAGGCCGCTTTCCTCGGGTCTATATGTGGATGCGTTTTAGGCAAACCTCTAGAGGCCGATTTCACCGGACAGGAAATCAAGGCGGCCTTGGAACAAATAAATGAATGGCCCATGGCCGATTATATCTCGAAAGATATTAAAGATGCTTTGCCAAGAGTCCACAGATCATTCCCTGAAACGGTTAGAGAATCTATAGAATATGTTGCTCCGGATGATGACATCAATTACACGATTATGGGTATGCTCATCTTGGAGAAATTTGGAGCCGATTTTACCCACGACAACATGAGAGAACTTTGGGTGCATCATCTGCCTATAGGCACAACCTTTGGTCCTGAAAGGACGATTCTGTTAAAGACTGGCAGTGAAACTTTTGACAATGATTCCAGGGTTTCGTTCCTCGAAAAGGGAGGTATTGGACCAAGATCATTTGGAATTAACATATCACACGGAGGAGAATCGCTAACAGATACAGATGATTTCATGGATGTATTTAACGACATATTAAATCCTGGAGATGAACTATGCGGGGCAGCTATAAGGGCTGATGCATACGGGTACGCTTTTCCTGGTAACCCAGCAATGGCAGCTGAATTAGCGTGGAAAGACGCAAGTTTCACTCATAATCGCACAGGCATTTACGGAACTATGTTTATAGCCGCCGCGATAGCTTGTGCCCAGGTAATGCAGGACAGGAACCAAATAATTGAGACTGCTCTAATGTTTGTGCCCCAGAAAAGCAGGTTTTTTGACAGGGTATCGGCCGCTTTCAGAGACGTAAAAGAGTCCGCAAGCTGGGAGGAGGCCTACGGTAAAATAAATAACGAACTGGGCGAGTACGGGCATTGCAGGATATACCAGGAAATTGGGATGTTGATTAACACTTTTATATTCGCTGAAAACACGGGGCACGGTATATGTATCCAGGTGAGCCAGGGTGCGGATACGGACAGCTTTGGAGCTACTTCTGGATCTTTACTTGGCGCATATTTTGGACCAGATGGCCTGGAAGATCGCTGGCTAGAACCATTTAATAACGATATACACACTGGGTTAGCCTGGTTTTTCGAAAGGTCAGTATCAGAATTGGCTGAAAGAATGTGCAAGCTACCTGGGCAAATGCATAGTGTAACATTCAGTCAATTAATCTTATTGCTCAGAACAGATTAAATGATTTTCTAGGGTAATCGTGGTACTTCCAAAATCGGAAGTATAATTGTTAAGTAGGATTTTCTTCTTAGGAGGAAATTATTATAGATCGCACATATTCGCTCGACGGTATTTGGGACGTTATTTTCGACGAGGATAACAAGGGTCGTACTCTGAATTGGCACCAAGGAGAGAATTTCTTTAGTTACGAGGATGTTGAACAAGTAACCGTTCCTGCTTCCTTGGAGGAATTCAAGCAAGACTATGAGGGGGTGGCCTGGTACGGGAAAAAGGTTACCCTGCCTCCCGAGTTGGGTGGTAAAACGATTCGCCTGCATTTTGAGGCAGTTAACTACCGCGCAGAAGTGTGGGTTAATGGTGAGGCCGCAGGTGCGCATGAGGGAGGCTATACAGGGTTTGATCTAGAGATTGGTGATCTCCTCTACCCCGATGATGAAAATTTTATTGCTTTAAGAGTCATCACACCCTTGATTACACGTAATGTTGTAATTGATGGCTTGGGTAAAGACGATATGCCTCACTGGAGGGGTGCAATTTCGGGAGGTATCTGGCAGTCTGTCTCATTGATTGCAACCGATACAGTTTATATCGAAAATGTATTTGCCAATGGTGATATTGGCTCTGGAGATGTGTCGATCGAAGTGGCCATACGCAACACCAGTCTTACTGGTCAACCGGTGGAAATTCGTTGGGGTATAGGATCCTGCGAGGACAACGGAGTTCCTGTTTCGAGTACTGAAATGATCGCCTTGAGACCAGGTATCAACCATTTGAAAAAGAAGCTGAGTGTAGAAAACTTTAAACTCTGGCAACTCGACGACCCACATCTCTATCGGCTGGCAACTACGATAATGATTGAAGATCAAATTTCGGACCAGGTCGAAACCCGCTTTGGATTCAGGGAGTTCACGGTCAAAGGGAAGCATTTTTATCTCAATGGCAAAAAAATAATTTTAAAAACGACTTTCAATGAAGCTTTCTACCCTCATTCCCTAGCATATCCGAGAGATGTAGATCTCCTGAAAAAAGAATTCGACCTTATCAAAGAAGGCAACATCAATATGGTCCGTCCCTGGCGTAAGCCGCAACCTCAAATTGTCTATGACATGGCGGATGAGATGGGTATTTTATTCGTAGGAGCATTGCCGGTAGAGTGTATGAATAATTGGCCTCAGATGACGCCCTATACCCAGCAACGCATCGAAACCGAGGTCACCGAAATGGTGATGCAGGATCGCAACCATCCTTCCATTGTCATTTGGGAGATGTTCAACGAGATAATGCGCCCTGGGCTCAAGCGACTACGTCATAGCACTTCTGTGAAAGCTCGTGAATTGGATGAAACTCGGGTCATCATTGATGAAGCGGGAGGATTTGCAGGAGTTTGCAGTCTATATCTTCCGGGATCGTATGAGCCAATATTAATTAACGATGTTCACGATTATCCTGGTGCCCCTCTTGAACAAGACCGCTACGATAAATTGTTGATGTTGGGCAAAACGGAGGAAGAACTTGAGGCAATGGGGCAAACACTGGGACAATATACTAGGAGCCAGATCAGGCCTGGGTTGTTGACGAATATATCTGAATTGGGTTATGGCAGCATTCCTGATTTAGAAGACAATATGGCCCAATATCAGCGGGAAGGCAATCCGATTACTCCCGACTATCGAATGCATCAGCTTTTGCATGATTCTTATAGAGCCATCTTAGATGAGCAGAATCTTGCCGAAATATTTCCAACCTTTCATGATTTTGTGTTAGCTTGCCAAGAGATTCACTATACGGGAAATAAACTAATGGCCGAAGCCTGCCGGATAAATCCGGATATTGCAGGCATCGGTATCCACGCTCTAAATGATGGAGATTGGATTTTGGGTGCGGGTTTGATAGATAATTTCCGCAATCCCAAACGAGCCTATTATGCGATTAAAGAAGTTTTTGCAGATCTCTATATCGCCATTCGTTCCAGCCACCAAAATGTATATTCAGGACAGAATGTGCAGATATCTCTGACATCCGTAAATGACAAATCGCCATTGTCAGGATTACTGTCAATTAATGTAACTACGGATAAGGGAGACCAGCTACTTGATATTAATGAAGAAACAACCTTGCCAAATGGTATCTCTGATTTAAGCCAGTACAGTATTCAAACCGACAATCTTACAGGGTTGTGTAGGGTTGAGATCAAGTTTTCCAATAGTGATATTCAATTGCTGGAGAATGAGTCCAGTTTTTATGTTTTTGACCCAGAGAAATCAACACTCCCGCAACACGCACTTGCTACGATTGATATTGACGGTGGACTAGGCGAATATTTGTCGGCGCAAGGCTTTCCTACGACTTCATTTTCTGCGGATACAGCAGATAAAACCCTGGTTCTCGTCAATTTGAATGGTTGGGATGGCGAACAAAAATCTATCTTTGCTAACTTGGCAAATTGGGTAGAAGGCGGAGGTACCGCAGTATTCCTCAACGTGCCGCCTGAGACGACTTTGGCTGACAAAGGTAAAGGAAGGCTATGGAGGTTTTTGGATAAAGATCTTCTTTTACCATTCGACGTCTCTTACTTTACGGGTAAGGGTAACTGGACACCTTGCAGCCATGTCGTCAGAGATCATCCTGTATACGATGGTTTGCCGTCAGCTTGCCTAATGGGGCAGGAATATCGCGACGTGGTCTCACGTTGGTCGATAGTCACGCCGGAAACGGATTGGATAAGTGGTAATCTCAGTTATGACTGGTATTCCGATTTGAAACACAAGCAGAATTATACAGGTGTTAGTGCAGCCGTTCATGGAGCCGATTTGACGATAGTTTCTCATGGACGAGGCCGTTACATATTATGTACGCATCGCCTTGTCGAAAACCTGGGTAAGGATCCCTTGGCAGAGAGACTTTTTAGCAACTTGGTGGCCTGGGGTATCCAGCCCAATTAACAAATGCTTTAAGTTCAAAATATTTTGCAAAACTAAAAGGAATTTTGAATAGTGACAACCTTACCGCCGCAACGCTCAACTCATCCGTATCATATGTATGATGCCATTTACGGTCAGCCAGACGCCATAAGTCGTGTAATTACGGAAGAGAACGTAGTCGTTGATGATGCGGCAAATCTAATCAATAACGCTCGGCAAGTTCATGTAGTTGGAGTGGGGACTTCCTGGCATGCCGCTCTAGTGGGTGAGTACGTTTTGAGGACGGTATCTGCTGTTAGCAATTGCAGGGCCTGGAATTCCTTTGAATTTGTAACTACGCCCCCACCTCTTGATCCATCAGACGTCGTGTTAATTTTGAGTCACAGGGGAACTAAATCATACTCTGTAGAAGCTTTGAAATTGGCCAAACAGCGAGGTTGTTCAACAATTCTCATCACTGCAATAGGGTCTAAAGCAAGGAGGGATCTGGCTGATTTAGTAATTCAATCCTGTCCCGAAGAAATCTCCTCGGCCTTCACTGTTAGTCACGTGGTAGCCCTAGCGATACTTATGATGATATCGGTGCAAGTCGCGACCAGTAAAATGACAGGAAGCACACGGAGACTAACTGATGAACTTACTGCTCTTCCAGAATTGGTGACGTCTGCACTGGACTTGGATTCTAACATTGCGCAATTAGCGCAATCCGTTAGTGGATCCACGAGGCATTATTTTACGGGATGGGGACCCAATGAATCGACTGCCTACGAAGTCGCTTTAAAAATTAAAGAAACAAGCTATGTCACTACCGAGGGATTTCAGCTAGAGCAATATTTGCATGGACCATTCGTAGCGACAGAAAAGGACACTACAGTCACATTTATTTGTCCACCAGGTCATGGACGGGACCGAACTATAGATTTAATAAAAAGTGTGAAAACAGTGAATGGATATACTGTTGGTCTGGTTCCATCTGGGGATGA
>CAZQPS010000040.1:0-9192 GCA_964595285.1 uncultured Dehalococcoidia bacterium
AGTGGTTACTGGAAGTGAGGATCCAGACAAAGAGAACTCCCAAATCAAATGGAACTTACTTTCTAAACTAGATGGCACACTAATTATATTGATGGGGGCCGCACATCTTAGAAATATTGTTAGCTCTCTCGTAAACAGTGGGAAACCAATTGAGACGCCGGTAGCGGTAATACAATGGGGGACAGAACCCTATCAAAAAACCATAACTGGGACTCTCGACAACATAATCGACTTGTTTAATGAAAACAATCTGGGGCCACCTGTAGTAACCGTCATAGGAGATGTTGTCAACCTAAGAGAAAGCCTTTCGTGGTTCGAAAACAGACCGTTATTTGGCAAAAAGGTGTTAGTCACCAGAAGTAGGAAACAAGCCAGTACTTTAGTCACTAGACTTCGTGAAATGGGTGCTATTACCTTGGAGTTTCCAACAATAGAAATCCAACCAACAAAATCTTTTCTTGAAATAGACCAACAGGTCCAAAATATTTCCAAATATGACTGGCTGATATTCACTAGTTCAAACGCCGTGCAATCAATATTTGATCGTCTTGACGCCCTAAATTTGGATTCAAGAAGTCTGTACGGAATAAAAATAGCAGCGATTGGATCTTCGACAACTTCTTCTTTGGCAAATCAAGGGATAAAGGCAGATTTTATGCCTAAAGAGTTCCAATCTAAGTCTATATTGCTAAGTATGTCTACAATGAATATGCAGGGGGCCAATATCTTACTTCCGAAAGCTGACATAGCACCAGACAGTCTCGCAAAAGGTCTAAGCGAATTAGGCGCACTTGTAGAGGAAATCAGCGTTTATAAAACATCACCCCCCACAAATGCTCGAGTTGAAGCTCTTCAGTTATTTGAGAAAGGTATTGACGTGGTAACATTTACTAGTTCATCCACAGTTAAAAATCTTATCCAGATTCTCGGGGATGACACTGATATCTTGAGAAAGAGTATAATCGCTTGCATTGGACCGGTCACGGCAGATGCTGCAACGGAGTTGGGCCTTAAAGTTGACATTACTGCGTCAGAATATACAGTGGAAGGTCTAGCCCGCTCTGTAGAAAATTACTTCGCAAATAGCTTATAAAATGGAGACTCCGATGAATAGATATCCGATGACGCGACTGCGAAGACTTCGTAATAAAGAAGCGGTTAGAGATCTTGTAGGTGAAACTACTTTATCAACGAAAGACTTAATTTATCCAATATTCGTTACATATGGCCAAGGAGTGAAGAAAGAAATTGATCCGATGCCAGGCATACACCAATTTTCCTTGGATATGCTTGTCACAGAGGTTAAAGATGTGCAAAGTCTTGGCATACCAGCAGTCTTGTTATTCGGGATACCATCGCAAAAAGACGACCACGGCACCGAAGCATATAAGGCAGATGGAATCGTCCAACAGGCAATTAGAACAATAAAGCAACACACTCCAGAGTTAGTGGTTATTGGCGACATATGTTTGTGCGAATTCACAAGCCACGGGCACTGTGGTGTAATCTCTGACAACCAAATAGATAATGATCGTACGTTAGAATTACTAGGAGAAATGGCTGTGAGCCAAGCTAAGGCGGGAGTAGATATGGTAGCCCCATCGGCAATGATGGACGGACAAGTCGCTGCTATACGAAGTGCGTTGGATAAAAATAAGCATACTACTCTGCCCATCATGTCTTATTCTGCCAAATATAGCTCCTCTTTCTATGGTCCATTTAGAATCGCAGCGGAATCCACTCCCTCATACGGAGACAGGAAAAGCTATCAAATGGATAGTCGCAATTCCCGAGAGGCTATGAGAGAAATAGAGCAAGACCTTAATGAAGGGGCCGACATCATTATGGTCAAGCCGGCTCTTTCTTATTTGGATATCGTGGCGACAGCAAAAACCAAATTTACAAGCCCAATTGCTGTCTACAACGTAAGTGGAGAATACTCTATGGTGAAAGCGGCTGCCGAACAGGAATGGATTGATGAAGAGAGTGTAATTCTCGAAATACTGACATCTATAAAGCGAGCTGGTGCCGATATGATAATCACGTATCATGCCAAAGAGATAGCTGAAAAATTATAATTGAAGATCAGAAGACGTGATCATACTACCCTAGACATAGGCCAAGGGAATATTTTCACCAATACTCTCTCAGAGACAAGGCTTGTCTTAATTGGACCAAAAGATCTGCTATCTATACTATGAAGTCTATTATCTCCCATTAAAAATACCTCATTACGCCCCATACTCCATATGTATTCTTCGAGTCCTAGGTAAGATGGGGTACCACACAAATAATTCTCTCGATAAACACGTCCATTTATAAACAACATGCCCTCATACAGACGTATTTCTTCACCAGGTAGTCCTATTACCCTCTTCAAGGAGTTCCGCCCCTTACAGGTAGGGTCTTCACTGATAACCACCCAACCTCTTTGCAGTTGTGCATTGGTCTTTCTTGTCAGCACCAGCTCACCATTTTTTATGGTTGGAGACATACTTGCCTCATAAATTTTATAAAAGGAATATCTACTGATCATAGTGGTATCCTATCAAGACACAAACTTGCGTGACAATGGCGTTTAATGTATCTTCTTATCGTCAATTTATTTCTCTGTAACAAGGAAGGATTTTATGAAAATACTAGACATGCTGCCCTTTAAAAAAGCCTATGCTCATTGTGACGTACCTTGTGGAATATATGATCCAGTATCCGCGAAAATTGCCGCGCAAACAGTGCTGAAAATGACGATGCGAATTCAAGCCCTTGAAGGATCTCCTGGAAGTGATGTGGACAGACAAACCTATGCCAACAATGTAGCAAGGTATGTTGTTGTCAAAGAAGAACACGCAACCGTTACGAAAAAAGAATTGGATATACTCTGGCATGATTATTTTCGGCCAGATCATCTTGAGGCATATCCTGACCTGCACAGCAAATTTTGGACAGCAACCAAATTAGCCTCTCAGGCCAAACAGGCCGTGAACCTTGAAGCTGCACAACAGCTAGTAGATGCGGTGGATGAGATAGCGGGCATATTCTGGGCAACTAAAGGGGTAGACTATAGCGATCCAAACTCTTCAGTGCGGTTCGGAACATAGAAACACACCTTTAATTGGACATGGTCTGTACATACAGGTCATGTCCAATTAAAAACCCTGAAAACACCATCACAACGCTTGGTATCCTTTGGGCCAACAGGGAAACTGCCACAGCACTTAGTATAATTGGAAATCGGATCATGCCTGAAGGACCACTCCTGATATTAAGCGTAATTTATAATAGATTGAGACGTTTAGATAACACGAATTCAAATAAAGTAAGCGAGTGAATCATAAAATGATTGCCCATCTCAGAACATATAAAGTAGCCAGTGGGAAAATGGATTCTTGGCTGAATGTCTTCGAATCTAAACTTATTCCATTAATGGCGGAGCATGGTATCAAAGTAGAAAGCTACTGGATGAATGAAGACGCATCTGAATTCATATGGATTCGAAGTTATGGCGCGACATTAGTTGAACTGGAAGCGAAAGAAGCAGCATTTTATGGATCCGAGTGGTGGATTGCCAATGTGGATTATGTTCGATCACACTTGACGGGAGATAGAGAAATAAAACTTATTCACGCAACATAACGCATAATTCTATCTCCTTATATCCCTCAAAAACAATGTACTACCTTTCGCTAGTTACTCAATTAGATTCCCTTTAAACGTGCTTTAGTATCCCAATAGCTCAAACACGACGTAATCAAATTATTAATAGGTGTAGCAACGCGAAATTCCTCAGCGAATTTACAAACTACTCCATTCAAAACATCTATCTCTAGAGGAAGACCAGCTACCAGATCCAAGTACATGGATGAAACAAATCCTTCTTCTAAAAGAAAGGCATCCATTATATCGATCTCAATATTTTCTTTAAGATTCACTCCCTTGGCTCTAGCTACTACAACGACTTCTTGCATCAATGAAAGAGTTAAAGACCGTGTCGCCTGAAAATCTAAGATCTTCCTAAAAGGTTCTCTTAATAGACAGGACATCCCACTTAAGGCACATATGTAAATTAATTTAGCCCATAATGTACTTTCAATATCTTGGGAAACGGTGGCTTTAATCTCTGCAGTAGCTAGAAGGCTGCTTATTGCCTCTAATCTTTCACTAGGTTTCCTATTGCTCTCACCAAATATTATTCTTGCCGGAGCATTTTCCTCTAATACTTCACCTAATTTTGTTCGAACCGCGTCAACATAGGCCGCTCCAAGCAAGATATTATCTTCCCCAAATGCCGCTGATAGTAAAGAGCCACTCCCTATACCATTTTGCAAAGTAAGCACTGTCGTATTGTCTTCTATTGCTCCCGACATTGCTTCAATTGCACTGTGAGTTTGATAGCTCTTTACACAAAACAAGGCTACATCAGCTGTATATGAATCTTCCGGAATGTCCACAACCCGAGGGTGAACCTGGAAACTTGTGCCGTCAGAGCGCCTCACTCGAAGACCATCATGTCTCAAAACAGACAGATTCTCACCTCTGGCTAAAAAAGTGACATCATTACCGGACTTTGTAAGCAATCCACCATATACCCCCCCCACGGCACCCGCACCAACTATAAGTATGTTCATTTAAGTTCCTCCGGAGGTCATGATAAGTTGAGGGGTCAAAACATGCAATCCGCAGATTTGACATAGCAGTCTTCCCTCTATAGACTTCTAGCAATATTAGTCTAAATTACGAGTCATATGGTAACAATCCCCTACTGTAAAATCCTATTTAGGCTCGACGTTAGAAGAAAAGAAACGTTATGGAGGGTCCATTGGTTGAACAACAGCAGATAGAGATACTCAGACCTGAAACTATGGTAGAGGAGTTCAAAAAAAACGGAGTCACACACATCATAACTATACCGGATAGTGAAACAAACTACCTTTACGAATTAATGCTTAGGCAAGATTGGATGGATGTCGTCCCGGTTTCCAGAGAAGGTGAATCCATGGCAGTAGCGTTAGGTTTAAATATAGCTGGGAAGACGCCTGTATGCTTAATTCAAAACACTGGCATGATGGAGTCAGGCGATTCCATAAGGGGAATGGCCTTGGACGCGGGATTCCCCTTGGTAATGGTAGTTGGGTATCGAGGATGGACTAGGCGAGGGAAAACAACCGATACAGCTGCGTTATATACTGAGCCATTTCTCAACGCCTTTCGACTCAACTACTATCTGGTCGAACAAGATGAAGATGGCTCCCGTATATCAGAAGCTTTTGAAGAAGCTCGGTCCACCAATCGACCTGTAGTAGTCCTGATAGGCGACGAATACCACGGTTTCAACAGGTAATTCGACCTCGAATATAATCCCCGGAGGAAAACAAATGCTCGATCCTATAGACATATTTAAAGCTTTCAATACATTCAGAAACGATTCCATAGTTACTACCTCTGGTACCGCAGGCAGACATTGGAATAGTGTCAGCACCAACAAGAGTAGAGATATTACTTTAGGAGGTGCGATGGGACATACCATATCAGCAGCATTCGGGTTGGCACTTGGGTTACCAGATGAAAAGATTGTACTTTTTGATTCCGAAGGTGCTCTTCTCATGAACCTAGGGGTTATGGCCAGTATCGGAGGGAAGAAACCCAGCAATTTCATTCATATTTTACTAGATAATGGGTGCTATGCAACCACCGGCGGACAGCCTGTACCCAATGCAGAAAACATAGACTATGTCAAAATAGCAGAAGGCGCAGGATACGCTTCAGCGCATCATTTCAATGACATAGAAGAATTCGCCACCAACATCAAAGCTCTTTTGGACGAAGAAGGACCTATATTTATATCTATGAAAATCATGCCAGAAATTCAAAATACACCAATAGGTCTACGTCCCCCTCGAAGTGGTCCCACTAGATCTGAAAGCATCGAGTCTTTAAGGGAGGAACTTGGAATAATATAAAAATGGGTCCATGCCCCTATAAGTGCTTAATCATTCTAGTTTGCATGGATTGACGATTACTTTACCTACAACGTCTCTCTGTTCCAACAGGCGGTAGCCTTCCCTAACTTCCTCGAGAGGAAGTACGGAGTGTATGAGCGGATTTATTATGCCCTGACGAACAAGTTCAATTAAGTCTACTATGTCGCCTCGCTGCCACCCGTCTGACCCTATTATATTCATCTCCCTTCTCCAAATATATCTTATGTCAGTCTTCGTGATGAAATCTGAAGTTGCTCCACACGTCAGAATCCGACCTCCGTATTTCACAGCTTTTAGGCTTCTCACCCATGAGTCGCCCCCTGTAAAATTAACCACAACATCAACTCCGTCCCCATCAGTTAAGCCGCGGATCTCCCTGTGAAACTCAGGACAACGGTCGTAGTTGATAGGAAAATCAATCCCTAGTTCTGCCAATTTGCCAAGTTTAATATCTGAATTGGATGCAGCATAAACTGTACACCCAAACATTTTTGCAATTTGAATTGCAGCAGTCCCGACTCCTCCACTAGCACCTAAAATTAAAACAGATTCCCCATTCTGTATAAGTCCTCTAACGGTTAACATGCGCCAAGCTGTGGCATATGACATAGGTAGCGCGGCCGCCACATTAAAAGACACTTCTTTGGGCAGCTTAATAGCGTTGTCAGACGGAATCGATAAATACTCCGCAAGTCCCCCATCTATATGATCTCCCAAACCGCCCAAAGTATTATCGGATAAAACAACTGCCGGATCCAAAACAACTCTTTGGCCTACCTCAACGCCGTCAACAAAATGTCCCTTATCCACGACAATCCCTGCTACGTCCCCACCAGCAATCCTTGGAAGCGATATTGGAGTGCCCCTAGTGCCTTCACGAACGAATATATCAAGATGATTTAGGGCAACAGCACCGACTTTTATAACTAATTCGTGATCTCTTGCAGCTGGCTCTCTCACACTCTGCAAAACTAATTTATCCCTACCGCCGTGTTCACTTATTAGGACTGCTTTCAAATCTATCCCTCAAATGAAAAGTAATTCCCCTTAATAAACTATATTTTATTGTCTATGGCAACCTATACAATCTTGACAGCTAAGAGTTGCAAAATACAATATGTTCAGTACAAACGTTATGTATTCCTTAGGAGTTTAGATGATTAATCGTGATCGGCTAGTGAAAACCTTTATAGACTTAGTAAAAATAGATAGCCCGTCCGGAGAAGAAGACGAAATAGCTACTGAATTGACAAAGAGATTAAAGCAGCTAGGTTTTGATGTTCGAAGAGATTCTTATGGGAATCTTATTGCTAGCAATGGTGGCGAGAATCCTCTTATTCTCTCAGCACACATGGACACAGTAGAACCTGGAAGAGGAATCGCACCAAGCATCCAAGGAGATCGTATAGTGTCGGACGGAACAACTATTTTAGGAGGAGACTGCAAATGTGGCGTTGCAGCCATATTAGAGGCCTTAGAGTCCGTAAATGAAGACCAAGTACCACATCTAGACTTGGAAGTCATATTCACACGGGACGAGGAAATTGGACTAGTCGGTGCACGCAACTTAGACTTCTCACTCATCAAAGGCAAAGAATCAGTTGTCTTTGACGGTGAAGGTCCTGTCAATCAAATTACTTCGTCGAGCCCAACATATATCGGATTCGAATTAGAAATCGTAGGGAGAGCTGCACACGCAGGAGTAGAGCCAGAAAAAGGGTTATCTGCAATCAGAGTGGCTGCAGAAATTATCGCCCGGTTGCCACAGGGTCGGATTGACGAAGAAACGACCTTCAATGTAGGTAACATATCCGGCGGCTCAGTCAGAAACACGGTGCCGGAAAACACATCAATTATTGGAGAGTTTAGAAGCCGTAGCCTAGAGAGCCTGGATGCTTTACAAGGACAAATCGCCGAAGCAGTAACGGAAGCAGAACACTTATTCCCTGAAGCTAAAATCGAAACGCATTTGCATACAGAATTTGAAACCTACTCACTTAACGAAGACGATCTCGCAACCAAGAGAGTAACTACGACTCTTCGTGGTCTAGGTTTACAGCCAATTATGAAAGCGTCTGGTGGAGGGACTGACGGTAATGTCTTTCGACTAAATGGAATCAGTGCCGTAGTTGTTGGGATGGCAGATCATGGAATGCATACCGTCAGAGAGTCGGTTGTTATACCAGAACTCATGGATACTGCACATCTTTGTGAGTCATTAATCAGGATCAATGCATGAGGTCCGGTCTATACACATTAAAGAATCGTACGGCACGACGACCTGTTTTTTAAATCAAATATCGTCGTGCGCGTATTCTCTACGTAAATCTATTGGACCTGGACAACCGCACCGGCGCCCTCTAGCTTAGTTTTAACTTCCTCCGCCTCATCTTTACCAATACCCTCTTTAACTGCTGATGGGGCAGCCTCAACCAATTCCTTGGCTTCCTTCAGTCCTAATGTTGTTACTTCTCTAACAGCTTTAATAACGTTGATTTTGTTCGGACCTATTTCTTGAATCGTAACATTAAAATCTGTCTTCTCTTCCTCAGCAGCCGCCTCCGCCGTACCAGCTACACCCTGTACAGTTGCCATTGCAACTGGTGCAGCAGCACTTACACCAAATTCCTCCTCCAGAGCCTTTACCAACTCAGATAATTCTAAAACTGAAAGACTCTTGATAGATTCCAATATTTCATCTTTACTAGACATTAACCTTCTCCTTCTTTATTCTGTTTCGTCCTAAAATATAAACTAATACTCTTATTCAGAAGACTTATCAATCTGTCCTTGTAAGACTCTTGCCAGTCCAATTATTGGCCCATTCAGCACGTTGGCCAAGCCGGCTATAGGAGCCTGCATCTGACCAAGAAGATTGGACAACAACTGCTCTCTGGAAGGCAATTCAGCTAGCTGTTCAACCTGTGCAGATGAGAGTACTTGACCATCCATAACCGCACCTGTTATCGACAAGGCAGAGTTTTTCTTTATAAATTCCGATAACGCTTTTGCGGGCTCTGTAGGCTCTCCATATCCGAAGGCGACTGCACTAGGCCCCTGGATAATCTCTTTCAATAAGGTTTCTCCAGCATTATCAGCCGCGATATGTGCCAAGGTGTTTTTTACAACCTTATATATAACTGCCTTTTCTCTCAAAGACCTTCTTAATTCTGTCATCTCCCCTACTGCAATACCAGTATAATTAGTAGAAATG
>CAZQPS010000041.1:0-21635 GCA_964595285.1 uncultured Dehalococcoidia bacterium
CTTATACCATGTACTATCAGAGTATATTTGTGCTAGTATCTTCGCATATTACACAGGGCGGGGAATCTGAATGTACAGACAAGAAGAGCCGGAAATCAACCTTGAACAAATATTAGAAAAGCTACGGTCCTTTATGGGGCGCCTTCGAGGAGGTAATGGTAAGAAGGGCGGCAATGCCTTTTCATACATTATCATTGGAATCTTCGTAGTCGTTGTAGGGCTGTGGTTTGCCAGTGGGTTTTATACAGTGCAACCTGGTGAGGAGTCAGCGCTCCGTGCGCTGGGCAGATTCCAAACGATAACCGGGCCCGGCTAGCATTGGTTTTGGCCGTCACCTGTCGGCAATAGGGATATAGTATCTGTTGATGAGGTGCGGAGGTTAGAAATTGGTGTTCGAGGCAATACAGAAGTTCCTGTAGAGTCGACTATGATTACTGGTGATCAGAATCTTGTCGACGTTCAATTGCTCGTTCAGTTTAATATCAAAGATTTGGAGTCTTTTCTTTACCGTTCTGTCGACCCCGCCGGAATAACTATTAAGGACGCAGCTGAAACCTCACTGCGACAGGTAGTAGGTCAAAGAGAGATAGATGATGTGTTAACTACAGAAAAGGAAGCGGTGCAGGTTGACACGAAGCTTAAACTGCAAGAATTATTAGATATATATCAAACCGGCATTAACGTTACTGAGGTAAAACTCCTGGACGTTAGTCCGCCTGAGCAGGTACAAGATGCCTTTGACGATGTCGTTAGGGCCCGGGAGGACAAGGACCGCATAATTAACCTTGCTGATGCATATCGAGAAGGTCAGTTGCCTGTAGCTAGGGGAGACGCAGCCAGACTTCTAGAATCGGCTGAAGCTTTTAAAGAAACTAGAGTTGCTGAAGCTACCGGACAAGCAGAGCGTTTTCTGGCAGTGTTGGAGGAGTATAGGAAGGCACCAGATGTGACGCGACAGAGACTCTATCTGGAGGCAATGGAAGAGATAATGCCAGGTGTTACTAAGTTTATTGTTGATGGAGAAAATGGCGGGAATCTTCTGCAATTTTTACCTCTGACTGGTGATGCTTTGAAAGCGCAGGGCAATTGAAAATGAAAATAATAGCTATACTGATCATTCTAGTGGTTGTAGTGGGAGGAATTTTAACTCCTCAGGTATTCTTTGTTGTGGATGAAAAACAGGTAGGTGTTGTAACTCGATTTGGTGAGCCGCTGCGTTCGGTCACTAATCCAGGTTTGAATGTAAAAGCTCCCTTCTTAGATACCGTTAACTATTTCGAAAAGAGACTTTTGATTTTTGATGCGCCTCCTGAGTCTTTGCTAACGGCAGACAAAAAGAATCTTATAATTGATGTTTACGCTAGGGGACGGATAATTGACCCTTTACTTTTCTTTGAGTCTGCGAGAACAGAAAGCAGAGGGGCATCACTAGCAATAGACATTGTTAGATCAGAGCTGAGGAGAGAAATAGCCTCTGATAACCAAGTAGAGGTAATTGCAGAGACTCGTGAAGATATTATGAATCGGGTTCGAGATGCAGTTGGCCCTAAGCTCCTAGAATTTGGAATTCAGACTGTTGATGTAAGGATAAAACGAGCGGATTTTCCTGAAACTATCGCGGACAGCGTCTATGCCAGGATGCAGGCTGAAAGAAAAAGAATCGCCGACAGAGAGCGGGCGGAAGGTGCCGAGCGTGACGCTGAAGTTAGAGCCGATGTAGATAGACAAACGGCTATAATACGTGCTGAAGCTGAACGTGATGCTCAAATCATAAGAGGTGACGGAGAAGCAGAATCGGTCCGGATTTTTGCGGATGCCCTTTCTCAGGATCCCGAATTCTATACTTTCCAGAGAAGCTTGCAGGCGTATAAGAAATTTATGAGTGATCCTACTACAACAGTAGTTTTGCCTGCTGATAGTGAGCTTTTCCAATTCTTGCAGTCTCCTTCCGGATCTGGGAATTGAAGACGATAAAGTTTTAGAGGCACACCTATAAACGTCTATTCCCAATGTCTTTGGGATGTCTATATTTGCGCTCCAGAAGCGACTTGGGACTGATGCATCAGCACTTTTCATTTTTTGAGAGTATAATGGCTTTACTATCGTGATGGTTGTGTGGTTTGACTCAAGAGAATTTCATAGAGCTGCTTGTATTTGAAGAATACGAAGAAATGGTTGCTGAATCGTTTGTATTAAACGTATGTTCTGTTGTCTTTCAGAGTGAGCGAATATTCAAGAGGGTAGGGGTAGTGATCGCCGACGATGAGACTGTGCATGAACTAAACCTAAAGTATAGGGGATTGGACAAAACAACGGACGTTTTGTCTTTTGGGTTTACAGATGAATCGATTTTGTTGGCGGACAATGCAGATGGGGTAGAATGCTCAACCGATCAAGAATTTATTTTGCCTGATACTGAGCCAGAATCATTGGGTGAAGTGATCATTTCATTTCCCCAGGTTATGAGGCAAGCTCAGGACTTGGGAAGGAAATTTGAATTGGAACTTGCTCATCTCATAGTACATGGGATTTTACATTTAACGGGTCAAGATCATGTTATCTCGGAGGATCAGCTTCTTATGGAGCAAAAGGAAGACGAAATACTTCGACGTTTGGAGTTGAACTTAGGGGATATACGGAATGGCTGAAGTTTTTTATCGCAAGTGGAGACCCCAGAAGCTGTCAGATGTTGTTGGGCAGCAGACTATTACCCGGACACTTAAGCAGGCAGTCGCACAGGGACGGACTTCTCATGCTTATTTATTCAGCGGGAGTCGTGGAACTGGTAAGACTAGTACGGCCCGTATATTGGCAAAGGCAATGAATTGTGTTTCACCTCAAGATGGTGAACCTGATAACCAATGTAGTATGTGTATAGCTATTAACGATGGCAGGGCTTTAGATTTGATCGAGATAGATGCTGCCAGCAACAGAGGAATAGACGACATTAGGGATTTAAGCGATAAGATTCGTTTTTCTCCTAATGAAGGAAGATATAAAGTATATATAATTGATGAAGTACATATGCTTACTGATCCCGCTTTTAACGCTTTGCTTAAAACGTTGGAAGAGCCGCCGGCGCACGTACTTTTCGTATTGGCGACGACTGAAGTACATAAAGTACCCCTTACAATTATATCTAGATGCCAGAGATTTGATTTTAAAAGAATTACAAGGAATGATATTGCATCGAAATTGGCTGATATATCTTCGACTGAAGGCATTATCATCGATGATTCTAGTTTACAATTGGTGGCAGAATTAGCGAACGGAAGCCTGAGAGATGCGGAAAACTTACTTGAACAAGTGGTTGTTTCACACGAATCTCCTATAAGCGAAGCTAACGTTAGAGATATGTTGGGGCTTGGACATGAACAAACTTCGATCCGATTGGTCTGTCATGTTCTTGAACGTTCAGCAAAAGAAGGCATAATCGTCATAAACGAGTTTTTATCTAATGGAGGAGATTTACATCAACTACACAGAGGATTCATGGAGTATTTGAGGGTGGCTTTGCTATTAAAGACGGGGGCTAAGAGTGATTCAGAATATTCCAGAGAGACTTTGGAGAAATTGAGTGCTATATCGCAGATTAGTCAACTAGAACATTTAATTCAAGTTTCAAAAATATTTGGTGAAATTGACCTGAGGATGGATTCGTCATCTCCGCTGACACTGGAAGTGGCAGTTGTAGAGTCTTGTTTGGTTGAGGAATCATACACCCAAAATGCTCTCGCTCCGAAGTTGTCGATTTCTAATGTTGTGAGCCCTGTCGGATCTGAGCCGCCAACAGTTTCAGATGATAAGGCAAAGGTGAGTTTAAGAGAAAATGCGAGTACGACTGTGTCGGAAAGAAGAAGTATTTCCGAGGAGATATCTGAAAATGATGAAGTAGAAATATCTCACCCTGAAGAAATACATGAGTCAGGCGGTAAAGCTGATTTGGATCGTAAATGGGACGAGATTATTGCGGACTTGCGTATGGTTGGGAAAAAATACAAGATTGGAGCATTACTTCGAAACATTAGGGAGCGTGAAGTAAGCGATGATATAATAGACCTTAAGTTTACTCACGGCTCTCATCTTGACAGAATGAATCAAGAGTTAGAGAACCCTGAATCTAACAGGACTTTCAACGAGGTCATAAAGGGTGCTATTCCAGGTTCTCACAAAATAGTTCTTGGTGTAGCTGGTGATAATGAAGGTACAAGGTTCAAACGAGCATCTCAGGATAGTCATTTAGTTAGATATGCTCAATCTATGGGGGCAAGAGTTGTTACAGATAAGGAGATAAATTCCCAATGATGAATCGTAAAATGATGAAGCAAATGCAGGAAATGCAAAAGCAGATGGTAAAAATGCAGGAAGAACTTGAGAACGCGACTGTTGAGTCCACTGCGGGAGGAGGGGTTGTGCGGGTAGTGGTTACGGGTAAAATGAAGATCGAATCTATAGTGATTGATCCTGAAGTAGTTGCCTCAGATGATGTAGAAATGCTTCAAGATTTAATCATTGCTGCCATTAATGAAGGTTTAGAGAAAGCACAGCAAATGGCTTCAGACAGAATGGGTGCCTTGACTGGAGGTTTGAATATACCCGGGTTGACCTAATGGTAGTGAAATTTAACGTAGAGAAATTGCATGACAAATGATGGATACAGATTGGCGTTGCCTGTTGCACAGCTTATTGACCAATTTAATAAATTGCCTGGTGTAGGTCCCAAGAGTGCACAGCGCTTGGCTTTTCATTTGATACGCTCAAAAAAAGAGGATGCAGAGGCTTTAGCAGAAGCTATAATTGCAGTAAAAGAAAAGCTCGTATTTTGCTCGTTGTGTTTCAATATTACAGAAGGGGATCCATGTGGGATCTGTATAGATACAAGCAGGGACCGGACCAGAATATGCGTGGTGGAGGAAGCTCTAGACGTTCAGGCCTTGGAGCGTACTAACAGCTATAGTGGCACTTATCATGTTCTGCATGGAGTAATTTCGCCTATAAATGGGATTGGGCCTCAAGATTTGACGATTGCAGCCCTTTTAGAACGCCTAGCAAAATCCAAGGAAGTAGAGGAAATAATATTGGCCACCAATCCTAATTTGGAGGGCGAGGCCACATCAATGTATATCAATAGTTTGGTGGGAGACTTGGGGATCAGAATGACACGTCCTGCACGCGGTTTGCCGGTGGGAGGTGATCTTGAGTACGCTGATGAAGTCACTTTAGGTAGGGCCATTGAGGGTAGGGAAACATTTATTTAGCATTTGGATATTGTGGGTCGAGCAATTGCGTACGTCGAAGTAAATTGTTTAATTGAGGTAATATTCTTGGCGATCCCTCGAATATACAAGACAGAAGCTATTGTACTAAGACAGAATTCGCTTGGTGAGGCGGACCGTATAGTAACTTTGTATACACCGTTGAATGGTAAAGTGCGTGCGGTAGCGAGAGGTGTCAGGCGGCCTAAGAGTAAATTGTCCGGTCATTTGGAACTCTTGAATAGAGTGAAAGTATCACTTGCAAGAGGGAGAAACTTAGATATAGTAAGTGAAGCGGAGGTTGTGAAGGGTTATCGTCAAATTAGATCGGATCTCAACAGGATTACTAAGGCCATTTATATGGCAGAGTTGGTGGATAATTTCTCTGTAGAAAATGCGCCTAACCAGCCTCTTTTTGACTTAGCATTGGAATTCATGGAATGGTTGAGTGGAGATGCAAACTCTGACATTTTATTGAGATACTTTGAAGCACGGCTTCTTGATGTTACCGGATATAAGCCAGAAATAGTGCAATGTGTGGAGTGTAGAACATTACTTGCTGAGACAGATCATTTATTTGCCGCAGGGAGTGGTGGTGTGCTCTGTTCGGAGTGTAAGACACAAGCTATTGGTACTTTGCTACCTATAACCGTGAATGCCATGAAGATTCTTAGGTTTTTTTTGAAACAGAGAGCTTATAATGGAGTTCACAGGCTCACTGTTAAGTCCCAATTCATTACAGAATTAGAACGCCTTCACGGCGTATATATTCGTTACTTACTTGAAAAGGATTTAAAGAGTTCCGAATTTATGACGATGGTTGCTGCTAGTAGCTCGAAAATCTGATTAAGGTAAGTTTTCCTTGAATTCGATCTCTCAGAATTTCAGAATGGCTGAAAAGATCAGGACACTTACGTTTAAAAAATACTTACTTGGGAGTTCATATGGGTAACAAGACCACAAAAATCGAAAATGCTCGTTTTATTGTTACCTTAGATAATGGAAGGAGAATAATAGAAAATGGCTCAATTGTCATAGAGGATGACAGGATAGAATCTATAGGTAAATCAACTGATTTAAAAGAAATTCCTGCCGATGAGGTGATTGATGCTTCTGAAATGATAGTGACTCCTGGTTTTTGTAATGGTCATATGCATATTAGCTACGCTCACGCGACTAGAGGAATATTCCCAGATGATCTCGGTCCTTCGTATTTACCTTATGTGTTTAAATTACAAGGAATGATGACTGAAGAGGAAGAATATTACACTACCCTTCTGGGCTTAACGGAACTTCTTAAATATGGGACGACTTGCTTTTTGGACCCAGGCAGCACCAAATATCTGGACACATGTATGGAGGCCTACGAAAAAGCTGGTTGTAGAGTTATAGTCGGATCACACGTAACTGATTTGCCTAATCCTCTGAATTTGCCTGTATATCCGACGGATAAGGCGCTTGATATTATTGGTCAAACAATTAGCAAATTCGATGGTCGATCAGAAGGCAGAGTTAGGGCATGGGCTATGCCATTTTCTTCTGACTACGCCACCGACACTTTACTAACAGGCTCTAAAGAAATAGCAGATCATTACGATGTGGGTATGACACTCCATCAATCACACTCTTCCCAGGCCGTGCAATTATATAGGGAAGAATTTGGTAAGTCCCCCATCGAGCGGCTTGATTCTCTCAATGTGCTGGATACAAACGTTCTCCTATCACATGTCATTAACACATCTGACACGGATGTGGAAATTATCGCTCGGACCGGAACTAAGGCAGTGGTGTGCCCGCCTCAATCTCTAAAGCAAGGGACAGAAATTATCAACAGTGGTAAGGTCCCAGAAATGCTCGCTAGAGGTGTTCCTGTGGGATTAGGTACGGATGCGCCTAATAATTCTAATCTTGTAGAGGTGCTACGGGCAATATATTTAATAGCGATAATGTATAAAGGGGCCAGACAGGATGTTTCTAAAATTCCTCCTGAAACTGCTATTGAGATGGGAACGATTACTGGTGCAAAGGCTTTGGGTTTGGATAAAGAAATAGGCTCCGTGGAAGTGGGTAAAAAGGCAGATTTAGTACTTTTCGATACCAAAAGAGTTGAGTGGAGAACGTTATTCAATCCTGTTAATAATCTAGTTTATAATGCGGATGGACGTAGCGTCCATACTGTTATAGTTGACGGTCGAATACTGGTTAGGAATCACGTTCCCACATTCGTGAATGAATGGGACTTAATTCAGAAGGTTCAAGGTATAGGAGAAAAATTGTTACATCGTAGTGGGATACAGTTTCCGAGTATTTGGCCGGTATCCTGACAGGTCTCTGGAGACCCTAGGTATATGTAATTTCTCTTACTTCGCTGTTGCTAAGATTTTTTAATTGGCGTCAGAAATAAATAATCTGAGAGTCATTAGCATTCTGTGTAAGCTGTCCTGCAAACAGAGCACCAACAAGGAGGGGAGTCGTTTAACACGCCTCTTAGCATTAGGCAAACCATCTCCCTTTCCGTCATTCTACATGCGCCGCCTATTTCAGAGATTTTTTGAAAGGCATATTCTTTGGCACGTGCCTCTGCTGCTGAAAGGTATTCTCCTTCTATGAGAACACGTTTAGCATAGGACCTAATAAAATCAAGATGCTGAGACATGGGTCCTTCAACGTGACCTTTGTCATAATTTGGCATTTTGATTACTCCATATAATAAAAATATCCCCGTCATAAGGGGGAAAAATCAAGTGCCAAATTTTCCAATAAGGAGAATAGGCTTGTCAACTAGGTTTGATAACAAATTTTTTTTTACTTTGTTCAATTGTATTTAAATAGAAGAGTTACATTTTTATGAAAGCACTAGTCATATGTTAGCGTAGTCATAATATATGTGGTGCCCACCAAGTGCACACTCGTTCAGTGATATTATATAATCCGTGTGAATAGATTTAGCCTATACACTTTGCATAGGTCATAGAAAGAAGGCTTTCAGAAGGAATCCTGTAACGATTGCAGCTAAAATACCACTTACTATTGCAATGAAATGTATTTTAAATTCAGGTTTAATTATTGCTTCCTCCAGTTGAATTACAAGTTTGTTAATTTTTAACTATGTGTATTTTGCCATTTATGAGTTCACACGTAGCCGCGGGTCCAAAACATCTCTCAACCCGTCGCCCAATAAATTTACTGATAGAATCATGGCAAATATAGGAATTCCAGGGATTATAGCGGTCCACCATTTGGGATTAAATAATCCCCCTAGGGATATCATGTTCCCCCAAGTGGGGTCTGTCCTGGGTATTCCGACTCCTAGATAACCCAGAGAAGCCTCTATTACCAGGGCCATCCCCAATTGTGCGGATCCCAGTATGATGATCCCTGCGTAGCATTGTGGCATAACGTTGCGAGTTATTATTCGGGTGTTTCCAGAGCCAATGGCAATAGCTGCCACTATATACTCTTGTTGCTTGACTGATAAAGCAATTGATCGGACCACTCTGGTGGCTTGAGGGATATTGGGGATAGTGATGGCTGCAATGGTAGGGAAAATGCCCATGCCGTATGCTGCTAAAACTATAAGAGCTAATATTAGAGCAGGAAACGCTAATAGGATTTCTGTCAAACGTTCACTTATTAAATCGAACGTTCCTCCTAAATACCCTGTTGAGACGCCCCAAAGTGAGCCTCCCAAAGTTCCGATTGCAATGGACGTGAACCCGACCAATAAAGTTATACGTCCTCCGTACAATAGTCTGCTAAACACATCTTTGCCGGATCTTGTGGTACCTAGAATATATTGACTATCAGGAGGTTGTCCAAGAGCGGTGAAATTCATACGATATGGATCATGGGGAGCTATCCAGGGAGCTAGTATTGACACCAGAACTAATAACAAGATTATTACCAGTGAAATTGCGCTTAACGGTTTCTTCTTACAGAAATATTTGACTGCAACTGCGGAGACTTTAATCTTTGTTGTTACGTAATTTTGGGAAGAAGGGTCCTTTTGTAGCAACGCCAATAATTCTTTTTCAGAACGTGCCAATAATGTTTTCTCCTGTTTCTCTAGATAGGCGGGAACAATTCTTCACTGTAGAAGCTCCTGGTTAATTTTAAGTATTCTGTTTTGGAAAGTTTGGGTTTATGGTTTTCAACAACTTTTTGACCTGTATGACCTTGGTCGCTGAGCATGTCTACAACAAGTCCTGCCATAGCTTTGGCAGCTGTAACAACTCCCAATGAGTAGTCGTTAATCACGAAATCCACTCCGTGTGATTGGCCGCTCGCAGCATAAGCATAGGGGTGTAATGTTGGCATTAAGAAACTCAGATCTCCCATGTCAGTCGAGCCACCCTGGTGGCCTTTTTCACCTACGTTTCCCTTGCCTACAAGACTTTCTGCATTAAGGCGATATGTTTCGGCCATTATAGGGTCTTGCATCAACGGTAACATTTGTCCCAGATTTGTGATTTTGACCTGAGCACCTATAGCCATAGCTCCGGCACGAAGGGCTCTATCCACTTTGTCGTTTGCTTCAATAATGGCTTCCAAAGATTTGCCTCTGACATAGGTTTCTATGTTTACTGAGTCAGGAACCGCATTTACAGCCGAACCACCCTTTGTAATTATCGGATGGACTCTAATACTATCGTCATCTTTGAAGGTTTCTCTCTGCATATGGATCGCCTGGAGGGCTAAGGTTGCTGCGTTTAGAGCATTAATGCCGTTCCAAGGAGAACCTCCAGCGTGTGAGGCTAGGCCTATAAATTCAGCTCGCTTGGCAACTACCCCATTGTTTCCTGCGCTTAAAACAAGGTCACCACTGTAATTGTTTGCCCTTGTATCACTCGTACCTGCATGAGTCATGATGGACATATTTACTTCGTCGAACGCGCCGAGCCGTATAAATTCACCTTTACCAGTCAGAAATTCCAATTTACCTTCTTTTTTCAGGTTATTACGGAATTCGAGTTCAATATACTCTTCTGCGGGTATCGCCATGAATATTATTCTTCCATAAAGTTTATCCAGAGCGTTAGATGTGCAAATACCTGCCGCAACTCCCAGCATGTTTCCTATTTGTATATGATGCCCACAGGCGTGGGCAGCATGTGTGATTGGATCTTCCATTACATGACCCGGTACAACCATGGAATCCAATTCACCGATTACTGCGATGGTAGGACCATCCCCTGCTCTGCCTTCTACGACAGCCTTGATCCCGGTCATAGCCACGTTACTTTCGTATTCCAAATTGAAACTCTGCAACCAATCTTCTACTTTTTTAGCAGTTTTGTACTCCTTAAAACCGGATTCTGGGTTATTGCCGATATCTTTTGCGGTCTGAACAAGTGAATCAGCATAGTGGTCAATGGCGTCATATACTTTTTGCTTGATTTGATCTTTTTCTGTCATTGTATCTCGCTTCATCGAAAGTGGGCTTATAATTTTCGAATTGGATGGTTCAATTTCTGTCTGGCGGTTTATAAGGATCAGTCGTTCCTGGCGGGATGGGTGGATAATCTCTAAGACTTTGTTGAAAATCATGAATCATACGCATCGCTACCGAATTAACCCAACCTGCCTGTACTGTAGCTACGTTTGTTTCTTCCTTGGGGTCTTGAATCAAGTTAAATATTAAAGGAGACTCAAGCTTTATAGGTCCATCATTCACTTCAGGTTCCCATACCAAGTGCATTTTCCAGTTGCGCCATTTGACAGCCCGGAGTTGATCTTTAATATAAAATACAAATCCTTCACGATTTGATTTTTCTTGCTGACCAAGGAAAAAGTTGGTTTGATCTATACCATCTATCGCTCTATCGCTAGGGATGTCAATGCCTACGATGGTAAGCAACGTGCTAAACATATCCGTCATGTGAATTATTTCATCAGTTACTATCCCTTGAGGTATGTGCCCTGGCCAGCGAATCATAAAAGGTGCTCGCAGGCTTCCTTCCATTGCGGTGTGATAAGTACTACGCCAATATCCAGCAGTACCTCTCCATGGACGCCTGAACTCGGGCCCATTGTCTGATCCGAATATTAATATAGTATTGTCAGTAAGTTCCAGTTCATCAATTGCGTCTATTAAATTGCCAACGTTGTAGTCCATTTCAGCTAGCGAATCGGCCATCTCGCCATGACCTGTATAACCCACGAAGTCAGGATGAGCAAGATTGGGGAAATGCATTTGTGTTATAGGAACATAGGCGAAAAAAGGATTGCCTTCCTCTTTCTTTCTTTTCATAAAATCGATAGTGTGTTCTACTATCTCTCTGTCTACTAGCCTTCGGGATTCCAGATCTAATACCTTAACATTTTGAGCTTTTGCCCCTCGTTTACCTGCCATTATGTAAGGATTCTCCAGCACTTCCGGATCGTAATTTGTCCCAGTTGTGAATAATGCCTCATTCATTGTTCGGGGAAGACCATACCATTCGTCAAAGCCGCGCTCGATGGGTAGTCTCTCTTCAGAGTCTCCTAAATGCCATTTGCCGAATAGCCCAGTGGAATATCCTGCTTCAGAAAGGAGTTCTGATAGCATTTTTTCCCAACGAGTTAGTCCTTGGGGTAATCCAGCAGGTGTTGACTGGAAAGCGCCAGTGCGTATTGCTTGTCTACCTGTCATTAAAGCACCCCGTGTGGGTACGCAGTCGCTTTCCACATTAAAATTCAGGAACTTTATACCTTGGGTAGATAAGGAATCAATTCTCGGTGTTGGGGCTCCCCTAAGAGGACCTCCCCCGTAACATCCCAGTTCACCCCACCCGAGATTGTCTGCCAGTATAAAAACGATGTTTGGATTTTTTTCGGGCATAGTTAAACTCCTGAAGGAAGATAAGTAATGTTACCATTTTTAAGCATTGGCTTCCTTAATGTAACTGTTTATACTTTTAATAACCTTATATTCATTAAATATGTAAATAAGTTTTGATTCAAATATGTGCAAATATCCAGTCCGTCGACTAATTGTTGCAATATTTAAGATATTACGCATTAGAATTAATGAATTTTGAATATCTATGAGAACTGAGTGATTAAATAATGAGATTTTCTGAACGTCAGAGATACGAATTGGCTCGTCAATACAGAACTGCACAAGGGAGTTCAAAAGCAATTGGACTTAGTATGAAAGGATACATTGCGGATCGCTGGTGTATATATTCTGATGGTAGCCCTTATGATCCATACAATCCAAGATTTCGGGGTAGTGAATTTCTTCGTAATAGGCTTTTAGAAGGGAGATCGCGGATTTCTAATAAATCTCTGTATAATTGGATTAATCGAGCCAAAGTCTTGTCAAGAGATCTGGGAGACGAAATTGATTGGCGGGACTCTGCAAAGCTCAGCGAATCTGGAATTGAAATATCTTATCGTCCTGTTTTACATCAGATATGGAGTAAAGTGAGGATGGAAACATTGAAAGGACATCTGTCTCCATATTTGGTCTGGGATGTTGAAGACCTAAAAATCTTACAATGGCTTCATCAATTATATTCTGACTCTGAAATGACTACCTTTGATTTTCTGGTAATCAGTGATGAATATAGATTTCGACAAATTTCGGGACGCTGTACAGACGATCTAGATCAATGGCTTACATTCAAACCTTGGGAAGGTGGCGATAATTGCGCTGGATATATTAAGGCCATAGATTTGGGCACCGTGATACCAGCAAGGCCATGGCTGGAAATTCAATTTGATAGACCTTTCGATTGCTACCCATATAATTTGCCTTCTCAGATTATTAATAAATTCGTACCAGAACCAGAGCTTGATGGCCGGGATGTTGGCGTTGTTGGTCTTGATCCTGTGATTACCTACGATGTAATGGTTAGAACGAATGACTATGTAGTGGCGAACAAAAAAGATGTTGTGTTCAATACAGATTTCATGAAAGCTATCGTCGTTTCTCCAGATGTTAACTACACAGTGATAAAGGATAAAGATGATATGTCTGACGACGATGCACCGGATTACGAAGAATTAGACAGAGCCACAAATAATCTGGAATCCGAGAGCGGGTTCGATGTTGGAGATTCTGAGCCTAGCCTTAGTTTTTATGAAGAAGTAAAGCGAATTGTGAAGGAAGCGGGAGGTATCATTGATGAAGATCCCCCTACCGATATTGGCTAATGTTTTCCATCGTCACCTCGCCATATTTAATTGTTTCCTAAATAATCTTTCAAATTTTCTTCATTTATAAATTATTCCAACTTGGGTAATATAAATATAAATATTTGCAAGTTGAGTTACTGTTGGTACAATTTTGCTCTAAGCGATGTTTTTTGGAGTGTACATGGGATTACAATTTGGTGTTTTTGATCATATTGAGCCTGTTCCGGGCCAGAGTTTGGATGAGATATATAAGGATCGACTTTCTCAGATAGAACTATTTGATGATAGTGGGTTCTATGCCTATCATTTGGCAGAACACCACACACCCGCGGTACACAGCTTGGCACCTTCTCAAAATGTTTTTTTGGCAGCGGCTTCACAACGAACACAGAGGATCCGACTTAACCCTTGTATATATGTGCTACCTCTACATCATCCTCTGCGTCTTATAGAAGAGATTTGTATGCTGGATCACCTCAGTGACGGGCGCTTGGAGATAGGAGTAGGAAGAGGAGGTGTTTTGGAGGCTTATTTCTGGGGTAGTGATTGGGGAGTGGAAGAGAACATGGCCAAGTACAGAGAGACATTGGATGTAATTCGCCTGGGTTTAAGCTCAGATTCGTTGACTCATTCGGGTCAGTTTTACAGTTTCGAAGAATTACCCATGAGGCTGAGACCGAAACAGACTCCTTACCCACCCATGTGGTATATGCGAAATGTCGAGACTGCTGCACTTCATGGAATGAATAGCATAATAGTGGGGAATTTGGATAGCTTTTCGGCAAACGTGAAGAGATATCATCAATTGTGGAATAAACACCAAGGCCTTGGTAGTCGGACTGCTCAAGGGGAGCATCCCAAGATAGGCCTTGTTAGTCATCTTGTGTTAGCTGACACAGATGAAGAAGCTGCGGAATCTGCAGGTCCTGCTTGGGATCAATATTTGTGGAATCTTTTCACACCTAGACGCCTAGAATCAGAGCGAAGAGGCTTGAGTAATGTTTGGGATGGTAAGGAAGTACGTCCTTCCGGGTTGCCACAGAGAGAGGCAGGGTCTGCGTTCCGAGAAGGAGATAAAATATATAATTCTGATAGAATCGACCCCGGGCAAATCGGTCAGCAGCGAGAGTCTGCTGCTTTTAGGGTAATTGCTGGATCTCCAGATACTATAAGACGGTATCTCGATGAATATATTGCTACCGGGGCAAATTATTTTGTGTGTGCGTTTCATTTTGGCAATATGGCAAATGAGGTAGCAGAACGTTCGATAGATCTTTTTGTTAATAAAATAATGCCTCATTATGTGGAATGAAAAATAACGGTGTTTCTAGTCTGTGCTGTGACAAAAGTATAAGCACTGGCTGTGTAGAGAGTGTTTGTTATGGTGGATTTTTTCAATCCGGTAATTCTGGTTTTAATTGCTATTAACGTTGCTTTATTTGTATATGGTAAAAAGAGTGGTCGTTTGAGTGGCAATCTTTATTCCGGATGGACCCTAAAGAGGCTGTTGATAATCATTCCAATATCATTGGCTATTGTGTGGGTTCTATATACTGTTGCGTGAATGTATATTGACGGTGCACTACATTGTTTGAGATCAGCGTTCGAACGATATCGTATAATGTCTCACCGTAGTGTCGATGGCTACTTGTATATCGAATCCAGAGCATAAGGAAGAATGATGGGAGAATACGAAGATTTTATAGAAGATTATGTTCATGTTACGTTGGATGAGGTGCAGTGGGCTGAAATCATTCGCAGGGCTATGTCTGCGGATGAAAAGGACGTTCATTTGTTTATATTGAGATCTTGGGCGAACTCACAACTAGTTACGGCGGCTAGCATCAACGCTTTTAGAGGCACCGTTATGGAAGGACATGATGATAGAGACAAAGCTAATCTGGCGATATCTACTATCACTCGGTGGATCAGGAGCATCAGTCCTGTAAAGAGTGCGACATGCTATTTTTGGAATGCGGTCAGCGGAGAATGGTCCATAAGTTCCGCGCAGATGAAATCTCTTAGGAAAGCTTTTGGAGCCTCTAGTTATCCAACGCTCTCCTAGAACAATTTAGTACAATATGCAACGACATTATCAGGTGTGAGATATATGGCGTTTTTGGATACGAAGACAGGTAAATTGTCCCTACTGCTTTGGGTAGTGTCTTTCATGACAGCTATAATTGTGGGCACATTTGTTGGCGGTTGGTTGGGATTATTCGTGGGCATAGTCTCTTTCATAGCTATATTAATAATACTTTCGCTGGTATTTGCGACTGTCCGATTCGCCATAGTTGTCAAGACATTATCAATTAAGAAGTAAAACTTAACTTATCTAGCGCCAACCCTTTAGAGCTTCTTTAAATCTTTTCAACTAATCAATTATGAGAGACGACTATTTCCCCTATTGTTCCGTAATATATCACTATAAATACATTTAATATTTGCCTTTGTAAATTGATATCTTCTGTGAATTTTTAATTGCCTTGAATGGCGCCTAAATTTGGCATTGATCCTCTGCGTTTTACTAGAAAGGTTTGGTTCTGTTAGCATTTCTAGCAGGATATGAAGAAACTTTGGAGTTTACGACCATATGCGCAATATCGGTATTATGGGCTTGAGGCCTCCGGGAAGTAACTGGTCAGAGATTAGAGAAATGGCTATTATGTCCGATGATTTGGGATATAGCTGTATCACTATGGGTGAGTCGTGGGGTGAGGATGCATTAACATCGTTATCACAAATCTCCGCAGTGACAAATCGTATAAGAATTGGGACAAGTATTGTACCGGTTTACGGGCGTACTCCAGCGAACCTTGCGATGTCAGCATTAAATATGGATTTGATGTCTGAAGGCAGATTCTTTCTGGGATTAGGTGCCAGTGGGCGATTGGTTATTGAGGACTTTCACGGGGAAACCTTCAAGAAACCGATTAGCAGGATACGAGAGTACGTAGACATATTGAGAAAAGCGATGCAAGGTGAACGCTTGGATCATGATGGTGAGTTTTTTAACATTAGCAGATTTCGGCTTAAATTCACCCCTTACAGGTCAGATTTGCCGATATATATAGCCTCGCTTAGTCCGCCTAGTTTGAAAATGACTGGTCAAATAGCGGATGGCTGGCTACCAATATTTCTTGCCCCTTCTAGAATGGCTGCAGCTGTTCAATATCTTAAGGAGGGGGCTGAATCTGTGAATAGAACGCTGGACGACATCACTATATCACCTCAAGTATCGATTTATGTAACTGATGATGTCAAATCTGCGAGGGATAGAGAACGCCCACATATAGCTTTTTACATCGGTGGTATGGGAGTGTTTTATCATGAATATATGCATCGTATAGGATTTGGGGAGGAATCTGATGTGATTAGAGAAGCATATTTAGCTCGTGAAAGGCAACGGGCGGCGGATCTTGTTACAGATGAGATGGTTGATGCTATGACTATTATAGGAACACCTCATGAATGCGCCAATCAAATGGACAATTTTTTTAAAGCTGGGGTAGACGAGATTCGACTGGTGTTTAATGAACCCGATGTTGACGGTTATAGAGAAGGAATTCAATCACTTGCGCCCTATCTGCGATCAGATTAGGAATTAAATAAGTGTTCAGGTTATAAACGGTATGAAATCTTAGCAAGTATGTATGGGTAACTCGGATTTATTCTCATGTTTACCGGTGTCTCGCAATTAACTGACACTAGTGCACCCTTTGACCATGGTTGAAGACATTTACGCGGCTACATGCTGATGCTTGCCGTAAATATATTTCGAAGGTTAAAATCTTTTTTGTGAAGTTTCTTACAGGTTTCCAATCTAGCCGTTTTTCTGTTCGTAGTTTTCCTTTTTATTATGGTTGGATAATACTTCCGGCAGCCGCGTTAGCTACTTTCATGTCCGCTCCAGGTCAAACCTATGGAGTGTCAGTTTTTATTGATCCTATGATTGATGATTTGGGGTGGTCTAGAAATTTAATATCGAGTCTATATACCGGAGGAAGCCTTACTGCTGCTTGCTTAATTCCTTTTGTCGGCAAGGTCCTTGATAGGTTTGGGGGAAGAGTTACGCTGACAACTGTTGCCGCTCTATTTGGAATCGCCACGTTTCTGGTTGGTTCTGTGGTATCTCCTTTGCATTTGTTTATTGGGATCTTCGCGATAAGAGCCTTCGGTCAAGGCTCATTGCAGTTGATTAGTACGACTCTTGTAGCAATGTGGTTTGTACGTAGACGTGGCAGAGCAATGGCGTTAAACACATTAGCTTCGCCCGCAAGTCACGCAGTGTTTCCGGTGTTGATTTTCTTCTTGATATCTTCATTCGGGTGGCGTAGCACATGGATGATTCTTGGTACGCTTGTTCTAGTGACGTTAGTTCCTATTGGCGTACTAATTGTTAGGCGTAGTCCGGAGTCTGTGGGTCTAGAGCCTGACATAGGAAGTGCTAATGCTTCGCAAAAGATGGTTCCCACCACAAGGGATGATGACTGGATGTTGGGGCAAGCCATGCGAGTACGTACTTTTTGGATCCTTCTGTTTTTAGGATTACCATGGTCAATGATTAGTACAGGTTTGACGTTTCATCATATCGATCTTCTTGGAACCAAGGGGTTTGATGTAGGACTTGCAGCTGCCGTATTGAGTTTTATGGCACCTATGGGCTTATTAGGAACAGTATTAGCAGGATTCCTTTGTGAGAAAATACCCGAAAGATATGTTTTAGCGGCAGGGCAAGCCTTGCTTGCGGTATCTCTATTATGCGTGGTTTTTATGTCTGAGACTTGGCATGGGTTTCTATATGGTGGAATGCTGGGATTTGGAACGGGTGCTTATATGACCACAACTAATATCATTTGGCCAAATTACTTTGGTCGAGCCAACATAGGTACTATAAAAGGAATCGTCCAAACCGGCATGGTGGCTTCGGCAGCTATGGGTCCATTACCAATTAGCATATTAGCTTCCGTTAGCGGCAACTATGATATTCCGATATTAACACTTTTGGTTATTCCAATCTGTGCGTGTATCGTGAGTTTTTTTGCGATTCCTCCCGTGAAGAATCCCTCGTCAGAATAATTAAATTATTAATAAATATCTTAGTAGGCAATTTGGGTAATATGTGTCAATCTGTTAAGGTAACCGAGGAACGATCAATTTTGTTTTTGATCATACAGTATACTACTAGGGAGGCTATATAGATGCGTGTAGGAGTTGTTTTCCCCCAAACAGAGATAGGTTCTGACCCTTCAGGGATAAGGGATTTCGCGCAGGCTGTTGAATCGCTGGGGTACGATCATATACTTGCGTATGATCACGTTTTAGGGGTGAATGCAGATTCCGGCGCTGAATCTCTGGGCAAATACAAGCATACGGATACCTTTCATGAACCTTTTGTTTTATTTTCTTATTTGGCAGGGATAACAGAAAGAATTGAATTCGTTTCAGGAATCATAATTTTACCTCAGAGGCAAACTGCTCTTGTTGCCAAGCAAGCTGCTGCACTTGATGTGTTGAGTAAAGGCAGGTTGCGCCTGGGTGTTGGTATAGGCTGGAATCCAGTTGAATATGAAGCCTTGGGGGAGAATTTCAAAAATAGAGGTCGTAGGTCTGAAGAGCAAATCGATTTACTCAGACAATTGTGGACTAATGATATTGTGACATATGAAGGTAAATGGCACAGGGTTACGGACGCCGGGATCAATCCTTTACCTGTGCAACGTCCAATACCCATATGGTTTGGGGGTACGTCAGATGTAGTTATGAGGCGGCTTGCTAGAATAGGAGATGGATGGTTTCCTCAAAGATTTGGCCCCGATGATACGGGTAGAAGAGAATTTGAGAAACTTCGTGGATACATTGAGGATGCGGGACGAGATCCCTCGGATGTTGGGATAGAACCTAGAATATCCATAGGCACAGGGAGTCCGGAGGACTGGTTAAATGAAGCGGAGAATTGGAAAAAACTAGGAGTTAGCCATATTTCTGTAGTCACAATGGATGCAGGTTTGTCGAATCCTCAAGAGCATATAAATGCGATTGACAAATTTATGTCCGTCGCTCAATCTTTGTGAAGAAGGCCTCGCTCAGCGGGTTTTTCGTTTAATAACAAATTATGTACTTGGTCTTTGCCCTATGGTTGTTAGCTGAAAAATGATCAATGTTAAGGATAAGATAATTGCTCCAGTAATATATGTTGCTGATAAAGAAATAAAGTCGAGTGCGGAAAAAATAGCGATCGGTCCAATCGCTGATCCTAGATCCTGCCAGGTTGCGTATCTTCCCATTATCTGAGGTCTGTGAGATTCTGGTGCCAAACTCCCTACAATCGTATCTAAAGCAGTCATACAAGCTACTGAAGCCATAAATGACAAACTTAGGGAGGCTATAGCTAGCCAGAGCGGGACTTGGGAAGCAAGAATAATTAGTGTCGCTATGCACATAGGCATCCCCAGAGCCAAGATTTTCCTTCCGCCATAAATATCAGTCAGGGAACCCCATAAAGGTGCGAACACTTCAGCAATATGTCTGGCTCCAATGAGAATTCCATTCAGACTGGCTATTCCTATAATCATTCCCAAAATTGCTAGTTCTAACCCCAGTCTTTGATTGAGAAATAGCCCTAGTGATGAGATTAATGCTCCGTTTGTGACTAAGTGGAGAGAGAAAAAAGTTATGCTGGAGAATAGGATTATTCGCCTATTCTTTGTGGCTAGATCAGGAACATTGGGAACAAGTAGACCGGAGAATAATCGTTTTAGCCTTGGGAATAAGTTCTGCTTAGGGATAAATTTGAGATTGTCAGTTGCCGAAGTTTCACGGTTAAATTTGTGAGGCGAATTTTTATCTGATTTGCTAGTTGAATATAAATAAAAAGATATGGGGAGTCCTAAAAGTCCTAATCCTCCAATTATAGTGAAACTGATTAATCTTCCTGCATAGTCGAAAAGGAATCCGCCTATCAGGACTCCAATGACACTTCCGATTCTTTTGCCTCCCTCGAAAAACCCCAAAGACTTTCCACGATTTGAGTCTGTACTTACCTCTAACACCGTGACAAACCCTATCAGTCTAAAGAAGGAGAAACACGTTCCCCATAAGAGTCTGGCCAAAAGTAGTATCCAGAAAGCTGAGGTTAAGCCGAAGACAATTGTAGTAGCAACTGCAACTAACACACTTATTATTAGGGGTATACCGATACCTGTTCGATTCAGAACCCACGCCGCGAATTCGTTAGTAAATATTCTGACCCAGCGGTTGGCACTAAGAAGGATACCAATAAGTCCTAGCGACAGCCCAAAAACAGGAAACCCTGCGGGCAAGACGTTATACAGCATAGAATCTCCCATGATGGTTGATGCTACGACGATAGTTATCAGTATGACTCTAGGATGTACGTTTATTTTTATTAAGAACTTGTGTGCAAACATCAAAATTACCCTGGACACTTATTGCAATAAAATGAGAATCAGTTTTTGTTTGTTACCCATTCTATCGATTAACACTAATGATAGGGTAGTAGAGATAGACAATTATTAATACTATTCGCATTAATGCGATAACTCCGGCAGTAATATAGTATGCTATGCAATGTGGCTAATACTGTTCCTCAGAAATTCACAATACAACTGAGTAACCGTGGTAACTACTTTGAAAATGGAGGGATTGCATGGGACTAGAAAACAAAGTTGTGCTTATAAGCGGAGGTTCGAAGGGTCTTGGAGCCACACAGGCCAAGATGTTTGCTGCCGCGGGTGCGAAAGTGGTGATAGGGGACATTTTGGATGATCAGGGTTATCAGGTTGAGGCAGAGATAGCTGAGTCTGGTGGAGATTGTGTTTATCAACATTTGGATGTCACGTCGGAAGAGGATTGGGATTCTGTGGTCAAGATGACCGTAGAAAAATATGGCAAACTAGATGTTCTAGTTAATAACGCAGGTATAGGTATCTTTGCTGGTCTTGAAGAGACTTCTGAGGAAGACTGGGATAAGCTACACGACGTCAATGTTAAGGGTACATGGCTTGGGATCAGGGCGGCGATTCCGGAGATGATTACTAATGGTGGGGGTTCTATAATTAACATTTCTTCTGGTGCAGGAATAATTGGCAATGAAATAGTTGTAGCGTACAGTGCATCTAAGGGGGCTGTCAGATCCCTGACTAAAACTGTTGCTATTGAGTATGCTTCCAAAGGCATCAGGTGTAATTCAGTCCATCCAGCTGTTACGGAAACTGATATGGGTCTTTCACTATTCAC
>CAZQPS010000042.1:0-66871 GCA_964595285.1 uncultured Dehalococcoidia bacterium
TTAAATCTAACTTCCATTCGCTTGAAAACCCACTGGCCATCTATTTTCACACAATAGTCATTGTAGACACCTGAAACCCAGCATGCTTTACCTTCAACGGTGCATGGTTGAAACAAGTTCCACTGTGCAGTAGCAGCAGAATCTTCAATTTCAATCACTGTATTTATGACATTATGGACAGCAAAAGTCACTCTATCCTTTCCCTTCATGAAGAAAGATCTTATTGATTCTCGCCCCTCGTATTTGCCTCTTATGCCTCCATCCCACACTCCATCTTCCGTGAATAAACCAGCTATCCCATCCGCGTCGTAATTGTCATCCGCATAAGCACAATATATAGCTTTAAGTTTTTTTATATTTTCTATATCCTCGAGCCTCTTAATTCTCAGTTCAAGGTCACTTTCATGCATGTAGTGATTCTCCCAACATAATTAATTATTATGACGCCTATTACATAATTAGAGTGGACGTATGTTTCCATTTTCGTCAGCTTCTAAAAGAGCTTGGAAATCATATCCACGCTCTATGATTTCTCTACTTCCACCCATTTGCCTGTCTAGAATTGATAGGACTTTTACTATCTTCGAACCTGCCATTTCCAATGCATCTATGGCCATAAATAAACTTGACCCAGTACTACATGTATCATCCACTACTGCTATCCTTCGATCCGATAGTGTGCCGTGTATTATGGGGCCTTCTATCGCTCTCATGCCTCCGTGAGACTTAGTTTCTTTTCTCACTATTAAGCCCGAAATTGGGGTACCTTCCGTATAACTTATAGCAGATACAGATGCAACGATTGGGTCCGCACCAAGAGTTGGACCAGCTATAATTTCTGCACCGCAATCTATTAGCAATGGTAAAAATGCCTGTGCTACTAAATTTGCACCCTGAGGATCAAGCGTGATTATACGCCCGTCAAAGTAATAATTACTCACTCCTCCAGCAGATAGCGTAAATTCCCCGAACATGAGGGCTTCTTTTTCTATGGACAATTCAAGTATTTCTTTTGTAACCGACACACACACAAGGTCCTCCTACCAAGATCATGTACAACATTTTTATTACCTATACAGATTCTCTTTTTTTATATATTCCTCAACACTTCGAGGAACGTAATTTTCTATTGTTAGGCCCAGCGCTACCCGGCGGCGTATCTCTGTTCCACTAATGTCTAGTTTTGGACCATAAATAATAACTGCTTCATCAAGATAATCCGACCCATCATCCATATCTATATGATAACCAGGACGAGACACACCTACGAGCTTTGCCAATTCAACAAGTCTTGCAGGCTTGTGCCAACTCGGAATTTCCACTAGTGCATCCAAGCCCAATATGCAATAAATTTCCTCCTCCCACCCAGTCACTCCTTTTATTTGTTCCAAGGTTTCTACAGTATAGGAGGGTCCTTCTCTATTTAACTCGACCTCACAAACTATGAATTCCGGATTATTTTTAACGGCTAACCTAAGCATGGCGAGCCTATGATGCGCTGCACTAATTTCTCTTCCAAGTTTCATCCATGGCACCCCGGCCGGGACAAATAATATTTCCTCCAACTCTAATTGTTTTTTGACTTCTTGCACGACAGCCATATGCCCATAATGGATTGGGTCGAAGGTTCCTCCGAAGACACCTAATTTTTTCTTCATTTCATTCCCATATCCAGGCAACTCTTCCAAAATTGACTGTATCTCCAGGCATAACACCTGCATCGTCCAAGGCTTTTATTACCCCTGCACGATTCAAATAACCTACGAATTGCATTCTTGCGTGCCAGTCTTCGTCGTCGAGAACCTCAGCTATTCGAGAAACCCGTGGAGATACAACTGTATATTCTCCTTGCTTTTTTATTACCTTAATCGGGGTACGCCGGGGTCTGGGTCGTAATGTTGGTATTTCTTCTGATTGACCAATTGTCTTTTTTTGCATGGCGTCCATGAGATCATTTTTCATAACTTCGAACAACCTGTTCAGGAGACTCTCAACCCCCTCGTGTGTGGCAGCTGATATGAGAAAAGTGTCTTTATTATCTTGTGAAATCAACTCGATCAGCTCCTTTTCAAGCTCTTTCACAGCTGGTATATCAGACTTGTTTATTGCAACCACTTGCCGCTTATCTACAAGTGAGCTATCAAATTTCTCTAATTCAAGATTAACTTTCCTGTAATCCTCCAGAGGGTCTAACGCGGATCCATCCACAACATGAAGGAGAAGTTGGGTTCTTTCTATATGCCTAAGGAACTCGTGCCCAAGTCCTACTCCTTCATGGGCTCCTTCAATCAGGCCAGGAATATCAACCATTACGATTCGGTCGTTATGTTTCTCAACTACTCCCAAAACAGGCTCAAGAGTAGTGAATGGGTAATCTGCAATCTTTGGACTTGCCTCGCTTACTGTTGATAGAAAACTAGATTTGCCCGCATTTGGTAACCCAATTATGCCGACGTCCGCCAAAAGCTTCAACTCCAAATGTAATTGTAGTTGTTGGCCTTTCTCTCCCGCCTCCGATAATAGAGGAAATTGGTTGGTTGATGATGCGAAATGTGTGTTGCCTCGACCGCCATCTCCACCTCTCGCAGCAACGAACAACTGTCCCTCACCAGCCATATCTGCCAATTTCTCCCCAGTAGACACAAGTGAAATGTTAGTACCTATAGGGACAGGTATTAAAATATCATTCCCGTCTCTTCCATGCTTCTTTGCCCTAGAGCCATGGGCACCATCTTCAGCAGTAAAAAGCCGCTTATACCGGAAACTCAGTAGCGTCGTAACGTTGGGGTCTGCTACAAATAAAACACTTCCACCTCGACCGCCATCTCCTCCATCTGGACCTCCATAAGGCACAAACTTTTCTCTTCTCCCGCTAACTATTCCATTACCCCCGTTACCGCTGGTAATATTAATTATGGATTGATCTATCATATTTTTTCTTTATTATTTAATAATAATCTCTAATAAGGGTGTGTATATCGTGTATTAATATGTATTAAGTCTTTTTTACATGATTATACACCTGTTAGATGGTCGGTCTATATTTGTGCATACATAGTTAATAAGTACTAAAGTATCGGTAGATATGGATAGACGATTTAGGCCTTTTGGGGAAAAGTTGACGACTATTTGGAAGTCTTGGGAATTTGTGTAGATTAGAATGCGAAGTATTCACAAATTTTGGGGATTATCCTTTGATATTCAAGATTAATAATTTCATTTGTGGATAACTTTTATGAATCCGGATTCTGCGAGTCAAAGGATTCTCTAATTTTAAGAATTGCACGTTTTATTTCACCATCTTGATCTTTGCGGCGCTCAATAACTTTCCACCCGTGAAGTACCGTGCTGTGGTCTTTTCCGCCTAGAACACGCCCTATGGCTGAGGCGCCTAAGTGGGCCTCCTCTCGTAGGAGATACATCGCGACGTGCCGTGCCAAGGCGGTTCGTTTATCCCTGGCTCTTCCTCTCAAGGTTTCAATATTTGTGTCAAAGAAAGAGGAAACACCGTTTAAGATTTCTTTTTCAGTTAAGTCGTTACGCCTAAGTGATTCCGCGTGACTACAAGCAACACGCTCTGCGAGTGCAAGATCTATGGGTTCTCGTGTCAAATTAGAAAATGCCGCCAATTTGTTTAGTGCGCCTTCAAGTTCCCTGACATTCTTATATGCACATCTAGCGATTAGCTCCAAAACGTCTTCGGGAAACGTCAGCATCAAGTGTTCTGCTTTACTTTTTAAAATTGCCAGTCGTGTCTCAATGTCAGGAGCTTGAATATCTACTACGAGTCCCCCTGACAACCTAGAACTAATCCGGCTTTCAAGAACGGTTAGCGCCTCAGGAGGTCTATCACTCGTGATAACTATTTGCTTGTTCAAAACATGCAGTGCGTTAAATGTGTGAAAGAATCCTTCTTGTGTCTGTTCTTTCCCAATTAAGAATTGTATGTCGTCAATTAAGAGTGCGTCGACGTTCCTGTACCTATCGCGAAAATCGTCTGTTTGTCCGGTTCTTATTGCCTTGATATATTCATTCGTGAACTCCTCAGATGTAACATATATCAAGGAACGGCCCTGATTGACAAATGAGTGACCTACTGCGTGTAAAAGATGGGTCTTCCCTAGGCCGACGCCTGAATAGATGACAAGAGGGTTATAAATTGATCCGAGGTTGCTGGAAATTGCTGTGGCGGCGGCGTGGGCTAGCTCATTCGCTTTTCCTACAACGAAATTATTGAACGAATATCGGTTATTGAGAGGCGTTCCTTGCCGGGGATATATTTGTACTGTTGGTGATTCATAAATATGATCTGAGTTATCGTCATCTGTGCTGCTATTGCGAATTGGTTCGCTCTGATTAGATTGCGACGGCTCATTTATAAAAACTTGGAATTTTATATCTGCTTGCTCATTGGTGGTTTGCTCTAAAGCATTAGATATCATTGAATACATTCGTTTTTCCAACATTTCTGCAATGAAGGCGTTTGGAGTACCGATAACGAATTCTTGGTTGTTGAAGGAGATGCCGATTGTGTCCTTCAACCAGGTGTCATAGCTAGGTTTGGTTATTTGCACCTGGAGAGCGCCAAGTGTAGCGTCCCAAATTTGACGGGCGCTCTGGGCAGAAGTTGTCATTAAGCATGGCCTCAAGAAAAATGCTAAAGCATTTGAAAAAATGTATGAGAACTAAATTCTATGCTTGACGTGTCAAGCAATCAATGCCTCAGATGTTCCGAACAAGTGATAGGTTTTATGTAATTAATAAACTAGAAAAGTATGGATAATAAATTAAGGCCTTTGTAGACGGACAGGCAGAAATAATTAAAGATGTACAATAAAAAACATAGGAATTACGTTGCTTGAATTGCGCTGTTTGAGGCTTTGGTGAGAAGAGTGTCTATTAGCTAGTTACAAGCAGATTTTGTTGTATTTTGGAGCAAAAAGTTTTGGTCGAGGTATAATAAAAAACATAGGAATTGTGTTGCTTGAAAAAGTCGGCATTGATCGCCGACTATGAATATGGTAATTCCTTGATATATATGCATTATGTAAGTTGGGTATGGTTGGGGGAAGAGCTATTTTACTAGGAAATCACGTATTTGTTTAAGTAGGAAAATAGGGTTATCGGAAGAAATAGAGTGACCAGAATCTGGAACTTCAGTCAATTGCATGGTAGGTTGGCTGTGCCTCATTTTCGATATAATTTCTGGTGATAGGAAGTCACTGTCCTGACCTTTCAGCTCGAGAATCGGGCAGCTTATCTTGGCCCATTTATCCCAAAGTGAAGGGACTTCTCTGGCGCCGAAACTACCATTGATCCAGAACATTTCTGGATCATGCTTAGGTACGTATTTTCCTGCGTAGTTAAGTCGCAGATTATTACGGGCCTGATTCGCATAATAGTCTAGGCCTGGTCTTGCGTTGGCTGACATAGAAGACTCCACAAATTCCTGCATGCTTCGGAAACCAAGCCTCCTGTCATTCATACCATTTATTTGATTTTTAGCTGATGACACGCTCATCTCCGGTCCGTAATCTAGACATATTAGATGCGTCAAATGATTTGAACAATCGCCTGCATGATATATTCCATTACGTGCGCCTAAGGAGGCCCCGACTAGCGCATATGTGTTGAAAGATATCGCACTGGTAAATTTTTGGATATCACTAGCGAATGCATCTACAGCATAACCGTCCCGTGTGTGGTCAGATTCTCCGTGTCCTCGTTGGTCCAGAGCTATGATATGAAACTCATCCTTGAGTTCAGCAGCAATGTGGTCCCAATTATGAGCGCTGCCATTTTGTCCATGAAGGAGAAGCAAATTATGGGATGACGTCCCTCCCCAATCTAGATAATGCAGACGAATACCGTCAACTACTATAAAGCGGCTCTGTGGTCGTTTAATTGCAATCTCTCCTGCACTATAAAGACAAATGGCCGCTGACTAAGCAGCGGCCATTTGTCTTTATACATTCAAATTCCTAAATTTCTAGGACGACTAATTAAAATTACCGATTGCGCCGCCTTCGCATTCGTCTTAAGCTTCTCTGCTTGTCGAGTCTGGTTTGCTCGCCTTTGGAACGGAAGAAACGCCTGTTCCTCAGTTCTCTCAGGATACCAGATCGCTGCATAGAGGTTTGGAATCGCTTGAGAAGAACCTCAGGATCTTCTCCCTCACGAAGAGTTACTTGTGACAATAAAAGACGCTCCTTCTTATTTACTGCGCTGCCGTAATTCACTCAGCACATAAAATTATAACATACTGGATTTTCGGGAACAATATGAATCGGAAGAGTATGGTAATCGTTGACTAACAAATCTAAATATATGGCCAAGGTACGTCTCTGGAAGGATCCATTATTGGGATCTCGCGCTTGTCAACAATGATTTCTACGCGCTTTAAAAGCGCGTCAATCTCACCAGTTGAGAGTAATGTAGAGAAGGTCTCTCTTAAATTGTTATGAGGCAATGTGTCTTTCTGTATTAAACTTTTTAGATCATTGGCTATATTTTCTGAGATAGTTTTACCCCAATATTCTAACATTACTGTTCTCATCTTAAACGCTCGATGGAATGTCAGCCCATGATCAATGCTCCAGAGACTTCCGTCGTTATCTAATAAACAGTGTCCACCTTTTCTGTCTCCGTTATTTGCTATCACGTCAAAAACAGCAAATGTTTCGAACTCTGCCAACATATTTTCCCGCAGATCAAAGTATGTTATTTCCGGATTTGATTCTATAAAAAGTTGCATTGAACCAAGACCATAGGGACCATCTCTAACTATGGTATGCGGTATGTTGGGCCATCCCAAGATACTGCTCAGTAGGAAAGCAGCACGTTCGCGGCGATAGAGAGTCCCTGTGGGATAGTCATGTAGGGGACGTTCCCCATCCCGCGGCTTATAAATTGCTTTAATGTGCTGGTCTTCCCCTGCGTCTAAATGCACTAAAAAAGTGTAATTGGAGCCCCAGGGGAGTCTATATCCGCCAATAACCTCGCCTCTCTCCAAAACTGAAATCGCGTCTGAGCCTGATAGAGTTATCTCCGTGCTGGGTGCACTTTCGCGATTGTTGTCCTTTTTCGTTTGCTTTCTTTTTGATGTCAAAGTATATCTAGGCGGGATAGTCGATTATACAATCAACTATCCTAGTCCTCCTCCAGGTATGTGATACGCTTAGCGTGCCCATTCATACGAGGACATTCGTGCCCATTTGGGTCTATAGCTCTGCCACAGAGCGGACATAGTGGTCGACCAGCTGCGCATACGTTTATTGCTTCCTCGGCAAAGGCTTCAACTTGACCCCTATTGACCCAGATCCGAAGTGTCGCTTCTGTTTCATTGGCATCTTCAAGATCGTAGGCATCAATTAGAAAGAGGCCGTTGTTGCTATCATGTCCCAGTACGAGCTTGCCTAATTTAAAGTCTAATTTAGTAAGCCCGGGTGCCTCTCTATCCATGGGTATAGTGTGTGGTAGTTCTTCTCCAAGCGTAAGCGATCCGGTGAGTCTCTGAATACCGAGGGCAAGCTGAAACAACTGCTCTTTTTCGAGCCAAATGTTTGCGGTGCTGCTTTCGCTGTCGGCGATGATTCTAAAAGTTCTTTGGCCTGGTTGTCCCAAGGCCTCAGCTAGCAGCCTAAATATTCTGGTGAATTCGATATTTGCCTCTGCCATGGTCTACTATTCATGATAGTCTCTCATGTAACGCAACGCAAGCCCTAAGTGAGGCTTGGAGGCAATGTAAGAATAGAAGTATTTGGCCGAGGTTTCTTTAAGAGAAAAAGGTAATTACAGGGGTCACGTGCTTTTAAAATAACCATATGCTAAAATTGACAACTTCGCCGTCGAGGTGGGCTGCATCCTGTGCAATTTCTACTATGTCGTTGAAAAATCGCCAGCGGAAGAAACAAATAAAATTCTTTGTTCTGAAAGGTACCCAGCAGAGAATTAATCAGCAAATAGGGATTCTGAGGAGTATTTAGACGATGCTAGAGCGATTCAAAGTGCCTAAAAAAGATGAAGTAAGGATATCTCATGAGTCACTTCATCTGGTAGTTAAAGCCATATTTGAGAACCTAGGAAATTCTAGTGAAGACGCGGAAGAGGCTGCTGATGTATTAGCGATGACGGATCTCAGAGGCGTAGAAACTCATGGGGTATCCAACATGCTGCGATCCTACATTGATCAGTATACCAGCGGCCAAGTGAACCCTGACCCACGCTGGTCTATCGAGAAAGAAACGCCCGCCATTGCGGTGGTGAACGCTGATAGAGGCTTAGGTGTTGTTCTTGGGCGACGCGCCATGGATATTGCGATTGAGAAAGCCAAAACTGTTGGGGTAGGAATCGTAACAATGAATAATGGTGCACATCTTGGAGCAGTCGGACATTTCTCTATGTATGCCGCTCAGCAGGGCATGGTTGGTATGTGTGCCACGTCTGCCGGTCGAGGAGTACTCCCAACTTTCGGATCTGAAGGAAGATTTGGAACAAACCCCATATCCATAGCTGCACCTGCTGGCACGGAAGCACCGTTACTATTTGATGCAGCGACGTCGCAGATAGCTGGCAATAAATTCTCTCTTGCTAGAAGAGTGGGTTCTGACCTTCTAGGAGGATGGATAGCAGACGATTTGGGAAATCCTATAATGGACGAAACAGAAGTTCCCGAGGACTATGGTGGATTGCTGCCTATTGGGGGCACTCGTGAGAATGGATCTCACAAGGGTTACGGATTTCTCATGATGGTCGAAGTGTTGGCAGCTATGCTTTCAGGGTCCGTGCCAGGCATGTTTGACGAAGAATTATTTGAGAGTGGTTATAAGCACTATTTCGCTGCTTATAATATTGAGTCTTTTACGGACTTGGAACTGTTCAAGCGGAATATGGATGAAATGTTGCAGAAATTGAGATCAACACCTCCAGCACCTGGGCAAGCACGTGTTCTTTATCCTGGACTTGCAGAGTTTGAGGAAGAGCTTGATCGGCGTGCTAATGGAATTCCTTTGCACGTAGAAGTGGTGGAATGGTTCAAAAATATATCGGAAGAAATGAGCGTGCCTTCACTAGAAATCCTGTAACTAGGTAGGGGAAAGACAGGTCCATTTGGGCCGTAGGACTCGCACATTGAGTGAGAAAGAATTAGTTGATTTCGAAGGGAGAAAAGAAATGGGGAAACTAGATGGCAAAGTAGCCTTTATAAGTGGAGGTGCACGCGGTCAAGGCGCGGCGGAAGCCAAATTATTTGTTCAAGAGGGTGCCAGAGTGGTAATAGGCGATATTCTTGACGAAGAGGGAAGGAAAATCGAGGCTGAGATACAGGAACTTGGGGGTGAGGCCACATATGTGCATTTAGATGTCACCAATGAGTCAAATTGGGAAAAAGCTATTCACGAAACAGTGGAGCGTTATGGCAAACTTGACATTCTAGTTAACAACGCTGCGATAGTAATTCCGAAAACATCTATCGAAGAGCGAACGGGAGAGGAATGGGATCGTATATTTGAAGTCAATACTAAGGGCGTATTTTTAGGCACAAAGCATGCCCTACCGGTTCTCCGTGAATCAGGAGGCGGGTCCATTGTAAATATTTCATCGGTGGCAGGCATAGCTCAAAGTATGCACCAAGAGCCAGCATACGCATCTAGTAAGGCTGCGGTGAGAATTTTCACCAAAGTCACTGCTGCCCAACACGCGAAGGACCATATCAGGTGTAATTCGGTTCATCCTGGTCCGATAGATACTGATATGCTCATGGCTTCCATGGGCAGCCCTGAGAATATGGCCAACCGTCTTACCCGTGTTCCTATGGAAAGGAAAGGGACTGCGGAAGAAATCGCAAAGGGTGTGCTCTATTTGGCATCGGATGATTCTTCATATGTAACGGGTTCGGAATTGGTTATTGATGGCGGCGCTATAGTAATGTAGTTATAGAACTGATGAGAGGAAGTTTATGCCGAGAGCGCCCTTTCAGGTATTAGTTTTTCCTTTTCGCAGGTTGGCGTCTGCCGATGAACATAGAGTAGAATTTGCTCTGTTCAAGCGTCGTTCTGAAGGGTATTGGCAGCCAATAGCAGGTGGTGGCGAGGATGAAGAATTCCCTCTGGAATCTGCACGCAGGGAAGCAGATGAGGAAGGTGGAATTCTACCTTCCAAAAAATTCTTCATGTTAGATACGGTGACGAGAATACCTGCGTATTTTTTTCGGGACAGAAGTATATGGCCCCAAAGTGTTTACGTAATACCAAACTACTGCTTTGCAGTTGAACTGGATACTGATTGCCTCACACTCTCAGTGGAACATACAGAATTTTTGTGGTGTGGTTTTGAGCGAGCATATAGACTGCTTTACTGGGAGGATAACCGGACCGCTCTGTGGGAGCTGAATGAGAGATTGATAAACGACGATCTCCCCCAACCTCTGTAGTTTATTAGTTTAAGTAATCGACGTGTCGGCATATTGCCTTAGAAACATTTCCATCTCACAGGAGAACCAAAGTGCTAGTGCACCACCTCGATCGTCCATACCGCAGAGTGCTGGACGATCCAAATAATCGCGCAAATTCTGTTGCACGCCGGTTCCTGTGCAGACATCAATAAGCCCTCCGTCGTCGTCAATTCGTTCGTTAACAAAGCTCCATGCAGACGCGAGGGAAGATATGAAGGATTCATCCAGAATTCCTGTACGAATCCCGTGAGCCATTGTATAGCCAATCATGCATGTCGCAGTCATTTCTTCGTAAGACCCTGAGAAATCAAGCACTTGGCGCCATCCTCCAGAGGGAGTCTGGATCTTTCTCAATGAATTTAGATGTTGTCGGTGTGTTTCACAGATTACTTGATAGTCTCTATGGTCCTCTGGCATATACTTTATGGTTTCGGAGTAGCCGAGAGCAGCAAAGCCATTTCCCCTACCCCAGTAATACGGAGCATTATTACAGTGCCAAAATAATCCATCCTTTTGCTGGACATTTGCATCAAGGAGAAATCGTGCTTGAACATCTATATAACTGCTATCACCGGTTAGTTTCGTGGCTCTTCCAAGCATCGCTGCACCGAAGAACATGTCTTCGACCCGGTAGTCTTCACTGGATGGTGGAGGCACTAAACCCGGCCCTTTAGGCCGATAGGTTTCCGCAATTTCAATTAACTGATTCGCGTATTGTTCATCTTTAGTGATCTCGGAAAGTTCGTCTGCCCAGACATATCCAGCAAGATTCGCCCCTTGGCTGTTTTCCTGGAAAACTTGATCAATTTTCAATGAGGCGTAACCACGTGTTAGCCTTATAATGTCATCCGTGGGATCTGGACCTTCAGGGTCTAGTTGCTTAAGGCGTAGCCTTCCACTTATTGCAACGCCCTGTGTGTAGACTACGGGGTTTAATTTATTTCCATAAACACTGCCCAAAATTCTAGCAACTTCTAGGGGTGTTCGCGATCGTCGATCGTCTAGGAGTTTTCTAGCGGGTGAACGCAGAAGCGCAGATTCTTGAGAGAAGAAATTCCATAATTTAACTAGCTGCTCTTCAACTTGTTCTTGCGGGCAAATAAGTAGCAGACTTGGGACGCTGGATAAACCACTGTGCGTGCCTTCCGAGATTGCCTGCAAAAGAGAATGGTCGTCTGATATGGGATATGCTCCTACTGCTTCTCCTAATCTTGAATTAGGCTGTGATGATTCCCACCTGACTGATAAGCCGGAGCGCACTTCTAGTACCAGATCCGGGCCATAGAAATTAGTCCATCGCCATAAATACCGGGTTTCCGGGTTATTCTTGTCACCGTAGTAGTTTTCTTCAGAAGGTGGATATGGACCTGATGGGTTCCCACCAGATCCGTTTGAGTAAGGGCTTCCTCTTGATAGTCCATCAGGATTACCACATGGAATAGCGCTTAGACTGAATTTCTTAGGTAATGTTTTCAGGTTCCTTAAATAGGATTTTAAGACCTCCAATCCACGGCGCACATCATCAGTGGTTCCAGAAGTACCAGACAAGAGTAATAGATTAAATTGACCCTCTACTCTCGGATATGCATTCTGATGGAGTAAGACAGGTATATTAGTCTGTGAGCGAGTGACTCCACAAGATGTCAGGGTGAAATTACTGTCACAGTCAACTATTTTCTCTAGTTCTTCTTCTAAATTATATCTAGGAGTTACCATGTCTAATCCTACTGCTCTTATCTTACGGCTTGTAAAGTGAGTGGTGAGTTTATGGGTTTCCAGTCAGTCCGGGCAGATGCACTATAAGGGATGCTAGATAACCGGCTCCAAAACCATTGTCTATATTGACCACACCTATGCCAGTGGCACAACTATTCAACATCGCTAGCAAGGCTGCTAAGCCTTCAAAGCTAGCGCCGTAACCAACACTAGTTGGGACAGCAATAACAGGTACCTGAACAAGTCCCCCAATTACTGATGGTAGAGCTCCCTCCATCCCAGCCACGGCGATTATGACACGTGCCTCAAGCAAAGCAGGTAGTTGGTCGAACAGGCGGTGAAGGCCGGCGACTCCGATATCAAAGGCTCGTTCTACAACGCAATCCATCATTTCGGCTGTGGTTACTGCCTCAAGAGCCACAGGTAAATCGGCTGTTCCTGCACATACGACCAATACACCAGAGGATGGTTTCGTGACTTCAGAATCACGTCGGTCAACTGTGATCGTCTTGGCCAAGTCGTTATAAATTGCGTCAGGAATGGAATTTTTTAATGTTTGGAAAGCTTCAGAAGAAGCGCGCGTAACTAGTAGTCTATCGGACTGTCTCAATAATGATTCGCTAATGGATGTAATTTGATCAGGGGTTTTGCTTTGACCAAATATTACCTCTGGGAACCCCTTGCGAAGACTCCTATGATGGTCCACTTTTGCAAAATCTAGATCTTCATACGGCAAATCTCGTAGCTTTGATATGGCTTCGTCCTCTGAAACATTTTCAGTCTTGTAGTTTCTCAGCAGGTCGCGTAGTTTAGCTTCGTCTATGATGTTCTCCTTAATCTGGCTAGTGATTCCGTTCAACTTTAAATTACCGTCCGAACACTGCGGCGGATTGTAATCAAATGAAAAAAATGACCTGTTGAGTATAAAGCTTGCGAAAAAGCTCGTAAAGTGTTCAGTTATTGAATTTAATGTGTACCCTCTCCCCAAACACGTTTTTGGACGGTAATATAGTTCGTAGTCTACGGAGGAGCCGAGATGTGAAAACAACTTCCCAGTGGAACTACCTGCTGTATTTAGCGGTTTTATTAGTTGTTGCCTGTGGTCAAATTGCTGAGGTTTCCGAGCCAGTGCAGCCTGAATCGGAAACCAACATGATCGAAGAAAGGCAAAGTCAAGTCCAACAGTTGTCTGTCGGTAAGTTGATTACTCGGAAAGAAGAAAGGCCATCTGGTGAAAAACTTGCAGGCTGTAACGGGGCTTCAAGCCCTCCCGAGGTTGATCCCTTCAAGTTAGCTGAAAACTATGGGAAAGTGTCTACAGAAATGAAACAATCTTTTCAGAGAGCGAGAAAGGAACCACCCAGCGTTTATGGCCAATTGAAGGAATTCTATGTAACGGATATTGCCCAAAATCACACTTACTCGATTCAAGCTAGACTAGAACGAATAACTCCCCACGCATACTGGTATTTTGATGAAAACGAAGCTTTTTCTAAGGAAGCCTTAGAGTCTGTAGCTAAGGTGTTTGAGAACGAAATACAACCTCAGGCAACCAAATATTTTGGCGATGTTTGGAATCCTGGCATAGATAATGATTCACGTATAACTATTCTCAACACTGATCTGAGGGGTGGTGTCGCGGGTTATTTTGGATCGCATGATGAACTTCCTAGATACATTAATCCATACAGTAATGAGAGGGAGATGCTATATATGAACACTGGAAGTCTGCATGCGGATGGTAAAAACTATCAAAGCATTTTGGCTCATGAACTTCAGCATGCTATACATTGGAATAGTGATGCCAGCGAAGACGCATGGGTAAATGAAGGCATGTCGGAAGTTCTTGTAGCACTTTTGGGATATGGATCGTATTTTGAAAGGGAATTCCTAAACAATCCTGACATTCAACTTAATTATTGGCCGTCAAGTGTAGAATTTACTGCTCCTCATTACGGGGCCTCTGCACTATTTTTTCAGTTTTTGACACATCATTATGGAGGCAAAGAAGCATTGAAAGAAATCCTCCTGGAGAAGGAGGATGGAATTCGAGGAATTTGTGAATTCCTTAAGCCATTTAATAAGAGCTTTGCTGAGGTCTTTGCAGATTGGGTGATTGCTAACTATATAGGCGCAGGCGATGGGCAATATAGCTATGGAGATCGTCGGGTCAAAATAACAACTGATGTGCCAATTTTTGCTGACTTTGACAGAAAAGACAAAATCCCACAGTTTTCCGCAAAGTACTACAAAGTGTGGCCTGATAACTTCCCGAACGATATCGAACTGGAATTTAAAGGGTCTGTTACAGTCAACCAAGTCTCTACAGAATGCGATAACAGTAATACTTGTCTGTGGAGTGGTTTAGGTGACTCAATCGACTCAAGTGTAATATATGAATTTGACCTTTCTGGAATGGATTTAGCAGTCCTGGAATTTCGCACATGGTATAAAATTGAAGAAGACTGGGACTATGCGTATGTAAGTGTCTCTGATGACGCAGGCCTTTCTTGGGATGTGTTGGAAGGCACGACTTCTACCAGGACTAATCCGGTAGGTAATAATCTCGCCGTAGGCTACACTGGTGAAAGTGGAGGCTGGATTAAAGAATCGATAGACTTATCCCCCTATACCGGAGGCAGAATTCAAATAAGATTTCAATATGTTACGGATGCGGCCGTAAATCTTGACGGTTTTCTGATCGATGATGTGATTATTAGGGAGGTTGATATTCTTCTAGATGAACACAAAGACGAAACTTATAAGTCTGCTTTCAAGAGCGTGGGAAAAGAAATAATAAGCAAGGAGGGATTTCGGCCGCTAGTTGTTCCTTTGTATCAAAAATTCATAGTACAATTGATCGAAGAAAATTTGGATGGGACAAGCAATATTTATAGTGTGCCGCTAAGAGAAGATATGTCGGGTAGAATGATTATTAAAGGGCATGAAAATAGAATAAAAAATATCGTAATAGTTGTGTCTCCAGTGACTGAGAATACCTATCAAGAAGCCACTTATCAATTATCTGTTAAAGGCTATGAGAACTAGGTTTTCTGGTCACTTGGGATGTAATCTGGCTGGAAGATATGAAAATGGGTGGGAGTTCGAAATGATTTGGTCATGTACTATATGGTCTTTGGTCCCACTTGACGTTATAATGTGTTAGGAATCATCTAAAGACCACAGCGGCGTCGCACGCTGCTAAAGGCAGTCGACTAGAAGAGTGAATTGGTATTGTTGTGCATGGTAAGGATTCAAGCAGGGGGAGCATAATGTCAGAGCAAGATTTTTCTTTTTCTAAATTTTCACGCAACGCTTTTTACGAAGGCCTTAATTCACACTTGGTCGGGATGGCTGTGAAAGACACGGATAAAAGAATAGTAGACTTGGCCTGTGGGACAGGTGGTGTGACGAAATTAATAATTGAGCATATGAAGGATGCCCGAGAGTCAGTCGTAATCGCGGTAGACCATTCAGCCTCTGCCTTGAAGCAAGCTATGGAGGATATGAAAGGTCGTAGTGACCTTGCCGTTCAGTTTGTACAAAGTCAGGTAGAGCAGTTGTCAGATTCACTTAAAGAGTCCGTGGATACCATTGTGTTTTGCAATGCGATTCATTACATACCTGATAAGGATGCGTTGCTGGCTGATATTTTTAGGTCACTCAAGCCCGGTGGCAAATTTGCGTTTAACACTTCGTTTTTTGAGGGGAGTCATCCTCCTGAAACTTTAGACTACTATCGTAAGTGGATGTTTAAAGCAATGAGGCTGCTACGCAAGGAATATGGCCTTTCGCCAGTTAGGGCCCAAAAAGTACAATCACGCCAACACCTGACTCCGGAACAATACGGTGAACTTCTGGAGAATCACGGGTTGAGCATCGTGAAACAGGAAATAGAGACAGTTGATGTTCCAATAGATGGTTGGCTGGATATATCAGCTTTCTCTGATTTTGTAGAAGGCGTTATGCCTGGCGTTCCATTGGAAAAAGCTAGTTCCGCGCTCCAAGAAGGTGTGCGTCAGACATTCGAAGAAATGAACTTGAGGTATGTGGCTAGAAGTTGGTTGGATGTTGTCGCGGTGCGCAGTTAAAGTTCTGGGGATAGCGGCAATTAGAAATTCCTTTCTTAGCTTTTCATGTGGTGCGGGTGAGGACGCTCATAACTGTTAGAAATTCGCTCTAGAAACTCGCACAATGCGATAATGTGAATTTGAATGAGGCGTATTTATGGGTATTCGCGCAATAACTCCTTTAGATGGTCGTTATGCCAGTCAAATCGGTTCTCTTAGTGACTATTTTTCCGAGTGGGCTTTGATAAAGCATCGTGTGAAGATAGAAATCGAATGGCTGATTGAAATGAGTGAGTCTGCTGAGATACGCGATCTGCGAATTTTGTCAACTTCGGAAAAGGCAATGCTAGCCAAGCTGATTGATGAATTTGACGATGACGATGCTTCAAGAGTAAAAGATATAGAAGAAACTACCCGGCATGATGTTAAGGCTGTTGAATATTTCATCAGAGAAAAATTGAATGAGACATCATTATCTGATGTAAAAGAATGGGTCCATTTTTGTTGTACGTCCGAAGATATAAATAATTTGGCCTATGCCCTAATGCTAAAAGGTTCAATAGAGCATGAGTGGATTCCAAGTGCGCTCGGACTAGTAGAGGAAATAGATCAGCTAGCTGAGCAAACGAGAAACATGCCACTGCTTGCCCGCACCCATGGGCAAGCAGCGTCTCCGACCACCTTAGGCAAAGAATTGTCTGTGTTCGAATACAGATTCCGTCGACAACTAGAACAACTAAAAACATTGGAATATCTGGGGAAATTTAATGGGGCGGTAGGCAGCTACAATGCTCATATGATGGCTTATCCTGAGGCTAATTGGGATAAAATGTCGAGGCTGTTTGTAGAGCGATTAGGATTAACTCATAATCCGCTTACCACACAAATTGAACCACATGATTACCTGGCTGAACTTTTTCATGTCCTAATGCGATTTAATACTATTGAACTTGATTTTGATAGAGATATGTGGGCATATATATCTGCCGGAGTGTTTAAACAGACTACTCTGAAAGGGCAAGTGGGTTCGTCCACTATGCCTCATAAAGTAAATCCGATAAACTTCGAAAATTCTGAGGCCAACGTAGGGATTAGTAATGCACTTCTTGAGCACTTGTCTTCAAAATTGCAAGTTTCAAGATTGCAGAGGGACCTTACAGACTCTTCAGCGTTACGTAATATTGGTGCTGCAATAGGACATTCTATCGTTGCCTTGAAAGCATCTTGCAGAGGGCTTAGCTCTATCCAGGCAGATGAAGAGGTGATGTTAGAGGAATTAGACAGTGCATGGGAGGTTCTGGGGGAGGCTGTGCAAACTGTCTTGAGAAAGAATGGGGAGCCGGATGCCTACGAGAAGCTGAAAGATTTTACGCAGGGCCGTATTATTGATCGCACGTCAATACGCCAATTCATATCTTCTCTAGTCATTCCTAGTGAGGATAAAGCGAGATTGCTTGCATTGACACCGTCCACATACACAGGTATCTCCGCAAAATTGGTTGATTGGGGCAAACCTGTTTGAACTCTCTTTAGGGGACTTCTAGCAGCTAGTCGGTAGCCTTTTATAAGCCTATTTCTGTAAACAGTATAATTTTGGTTCTGGTCATGCGATGTGTAGTTAGCTGTGATAGGTTGTGTAAAACAGTAGTGGCACTGCTACCGCTGTTTTCGTGCCTCGTCCCATATTAAGGAACGCCTCGTTGGATCTTCTATGCCCTTTTGCATGCCTCGCACATAGGCCATTTGGCCGCCATGCTGATTCATCTCCCATATTATTTGGAGATAAACGGTGGATAGCGTGAATTTTCCTCCTGCAGGACTATCCACCCAAGTGGTAGATAAGCTGTTATCGTCTAAAGATTGAAGATGTAGAAACATATTTTTGAAAACTGCTTCAGTATAGTCTAATAATGTGGATAGTGAGGGGGTTTCGAAATTGTTTAAATCTTCAATGCTAAACCCGAATCCTCTGTCTTGAGGATCAGCTGGGGCTCTATGAAAAGCGGTGGCCCAATTCTGTGTGAGCCATAGTTCTGGTTCGTTTTTCATGACTGACTGTACTAAGAAGTCGTGTACTCTCGCACAATGCCATGCGATAAATCCGATTGACATGGATTCCGATCCTGGCCTGAAAGCCAGTTCTTCCGGAGTAAGATTGTCTAGTGCTTCCAAGTGTGATTTCTTATATTGTCTTATGGATGTATCTATAAATGTTCCCAGTGATTGTGAAGGGCTCATTTTTCTCCCCCTTGCATTTCTTTCGATACGTGACGTGCATTGTAAAACTAATTGCTTAAAAAGTGTAAATTTGGGTATTAAACTGCAGTCCGAGGTCTGGGCTTTCTTCTGAGAACGGTACTTCGTATAATATCGACTATCGCGGGTCCTTTCAGGAGAGTGCTGAGTTGCCTATAAACAAGATATTCGATTCATTTGAAGACGCCGTTGCGGATATACCCAATGATGCTATTCTAATGATTGATGGTTTTGCTGGGCCTGGTGGCACCTCTCAGAATCTTATTCGTGCGCTCCGTGAACACGGCGCTAAAAACCTTACAATTATCAGCAACACCGCTGGTCTTGCAAGTGTTATTGGATTTGGAACCCTAGCAGGAGACCGTCCGATTGATATAGGGATACTGGTTGATAATCAGCAAGTACGAAAGGTTATAGCGTCGTTTCCCGTTTCGCCGTCACCTTCACGCCCCACATCGTTTGAGAAAGCATATAAAGATGGCCAAATAGATTTGGAATTGGTTCCACAAGGGACCTTAGCCGAACGCATCCGCGCAGGCGGCGCAGGCATTGCCGGGTTTTATACTCCGACAGCGGTGGGAACTCATTTAGCGGAGGGCAAGGAGATTCGCCAATTTGAAAATAAAGAATATGTGTTGGAGCTACCATTAAGAGCCGATTTTGCTCTTCTACGTGGCCATAAAGCGGATAATATAGGAAATGTAGTTTATAGAGGAACATCGCAAAATTTTAATGGAATAATGGCCACTGCAGCGAGAGTGACTATCATGGAAGTCGACCAAGTGGTCGATGTGGGCGCTATAAATCCTCATGAGGTACATACGCCCGGTATTTATGTGAACAGAGTCGTAGAAATAAATTAGTGAAAGTGAGTTAGAAATGAAAATAGCGTTCTTCAACAATTTCGCCTTGGGAGTAGTGAAAGGGGATCAGATTGTTGATGTTTCAGGTGTTGTTGCGGAAATTCCGAGAATTACACCTCAAGACATATTAGTCGGCTTGATTAATCAATACAGTGTTTTCAAAGATAAACTTAATGAGGCTACAGACAAGGGACCATATATTCCTTTGTCTCAAGTTCAACTACGTTCTCCAGTGCCAAAGCCGTACAACATAGATTGCATGGCGGTGAATTATATGGAGAGCGGAACACTATCGGAGCGACCTCCCAAGAATGGCTTTAATAAATCCCCAAATTCTGTAATAGGCAACGAAGGAACCATTATCCTTCCTGATGTTGCAGCAACTATATTTGAACATGAAGCAGAACTTGCTTTGGTTATTGGTAAGACAGCTTCTAATGTCAAGGCTGAAGAGGCCTTTGACTATATATTCGGCTACATGAATTTTATTGATGTCTCCGCGAGAGGGGTTCCTGCCTTTTATCAAATGAAGGCGAGAGAAACGTTTGCCCCTATGGGGCCATGGATTTGTACGGCTGATGAAGTAGCAGATCCTCAGAATCTGGACGTAAAACTGTGGGTTAATGGGAACTTGATGCAGGATTTTAACACGGACGATATGGCGCACCAAATCCCCCAAATCGTCGAATGGGTTAGTTCTATACATACCCTAGAACCTGGAGATGTCATTGCGACCGGGACAAACCATAGGGGGCTAAGCCCGTTACATGATGGGGACAAAATAGAAATAGAATCGGAAGGACTCGGGAGACTGAATGTCTCTGTCAGAGATGATTTGAAGAGGACATGGGCAAGAGAAACGAGATTCGATAGAGAGGAAAAGGGGTTGCAAGGTCCAACGCCTCAACTAACCGGAAAATATGCTTGAATAGTAGTGAAGAGAATATGAGCGTGAACACCTCATTGAGAGGTTGGTTTGTGCTGTTGGCAAATCGTCTTCAGCTCAGCGGTGCTCAATTATCTTCCTTCGTGCTAGGAATTTTTTTACCATCATTGACGGAAGAATTTGGCCTTACACCACTAGAGGCAGGACTTCTACAAGGGGTTTGGTGGTTTACTTGGGCATTAACCTTGGTGCCATTTGCAATAGTATTCTCCAAGTTTAGACCTGTTAATCTAGTACAACTATCGCTGATTTTGCTTATCCCATTCATTATTTTGCAAGGCATGTCTCAAAGCTTTTATGTACTAATTGGGATGCGGTTCTTCACGATATTATTTCATTCAATGGGCGTGCCGGCGAGGCCATTATTGTTTCGACAATGGGCCGCACCTAAAGACTACGGGGTGATAAATGCCGTTGGCCTGTCTCTGCATAGTATTTTGCTGGGGGTAGCTATAAGCACAAGTGCACTATTGATAGGTATGATAGGCAGCTGGAGAATGGCGTTTTTCCTGCATGCGGCGGTAATGCTTGTGCATGCAGGACTTTGGCCAATAGTCACAAAAAGTGGGTTTGAAGGTCAAGGGGTACGTGAAATTACTAAAGACCTAAAAGGCGCATTACCCGCGTCGGCTTTAAAAGATTATCCTCAAGGTTGGGTTGTTGCTGTGGTGATGTTCGCTCTAGCCTCTATGTATTCTGCGGTTGTAACTTTTCTTCCGTCACTATTACTCGAAGCCAGAGAATTGTCCTTGTCTGTGGGGGGTATCTTAATATCTTTAATATATCTAGGACTCATTCCTGGGGGTGTATTAGGTAGTTTCATAACCCGCAAAATAAAGGACGGGAGAGTTTTGTTAAGTATTCCTGCTGCGCTCAGTACTCTCATAGGCTTGAGTATTTCAAGTTTGCCTGGGATTTTTCTTTTAGGTATATTGACCTTTGCATTAGGTGTAGTTTGGATAGTGACTCCTGCGATCGAACTGCTACCCTTTGAATTCCCCGATATTAAGGCAAGAGAGGTAGCTGTAATGACGTGTCTCTGGCAAACATTTTCAGGTATAGGATTTGCTTCTGGACCTGTCATTGTTGGTTGTGTGGCGCAAATGACCGGTTCACTTCAGTTTGGACTTGTAGTTATGTCTTGTCTAACTGTCGTAGGCGTTATGGCTGGATTGTTGTATCCTAGGCCTAGGATACACGCGAAAACAGGGGAGTGATTTTAAGAGAGGAAATGAATGGAAGATAAGCTGAGACTTGATAGAGAAATTATCGCGATGCGAGCCGCTAGAGAGTTCTCGCATGGAGATGTTGTAAATTTGGGCATCGGCATCCCCTCTCTATGTTCACAGTTTGTCCCAGAGGGCAAGAGCGTTCTGTATCATAGTGAGAGTGGGGTTCTTAATTTCGGCCCTCTTGCGGAAGAGGGAGAAGAAGATGTTGACCTTATCAATGCCAGTGGTAACTTTCTCTCTTGGTCGCCTGGAATGTCTTTTTTCCACTCAGCAGACGCGTTTGCAATGATTCGTGGCGGACATATCGACGTTACGGTTTTAGGCGCTCTACAAGTTTCGTCGAGAGGGGATTTGGCGAACTGGATGTTGCCGGACAGGGGCGTTGGTAATGTAGGTGGAGCTATGGACTTAGCCGTTGGGGCTAAACGGGTTATTGTGACAATGGAACACAAAGATCGCCAAGGAAGGCCTAAAATAGTAAGTGAATGTGACTATCCACTTACCGGTATTCAATGTGTTAACACTATTGTCACGGATATAGCTGTTATAGAAGTGCTTCGTGAAGGATTGCTATTAAGTGAAGTTGCTCCAGGGTGGAGCCCACATGAGGTGCAAGCTGAGACAGATGCTGAATTAATAATCCCTCTGTCAGTGGGTGAAATCAGTTTGTAAAAATGCCCTGCAAATCGAGTAATTTAGGAATTTGTGATGCGAGCCCGAATATTTAGAAATGTGAAATGGCTGTTTTTTGATCTTGGGTCTACAATCATTGATGAGAATCAGGCAGGGCAACAAAGGCTTACAGAAGTTTCTGACACACTAGGAGAATTGGGTGTAAATGTTTCTCCCAGTGAATTGCGAGTGAGTATTGAAAATGCGAATGCTAACTTTCTCCCCAATGCTCTTTCAGCCATTCTGGATGTTTATTTAGATTCTGATGGCGAGAAGGAGAAGGTGAGGAATTCTGGAAGATATCCGAAAGAATTGGAATATTTATTTCCAGGAGTCAGGCCGATGTTGGAAAAACTGTGCGATAGTTATACGCTTGCAGTAGTGGCAAATCAACCACATGGTACTGAACAGCGGTTAAAAGATTTTGGCATACTGGAATATTTTTCCTTTTGTTTATCATCTTCAGAGGAAGGTATGGCTAAACCCGACCCGAAAATATTCCATAAAGCGTTGGAACTAGCGTCGTGCGCTCCTGGAGAGGCAATTATGGTGGGTGACAGAATAGATAATGACGTACGACCGGCCAAAGAATTAGGTATATTGACTATACGTGTTCGACAAGGAAGTCATAGGTTTCAAAATCCCAGAAACCGACTAGAAAGCGCTGATGCAACGGTAGACATAATTACTGAGTTAGAAAACCTCTTAGTCTAAGTTTATGTTTCTCATCGTATGTGTCTTTATAGATGTTTAGCCCTGTAGAAGCGTGTTTACATCCTGCAGGTGGGAGGGCTTAAATCTTCTCAAAAGTCTAAAATTGATATATCCTAGTCTCCGGTTATTTAGGGACAAGCTTATCGAATACAATTCAGTGCCTATGTGTAGAGGAAGTTAGTGTATGGATATTAGTTTACTGAGAGATACTGCTGGGGCTATGGTCGCCGATGGCAAGGGTATTTTGGCAGCGGATGAAAGCACCCGAACGATCAGCGCCAGATTTGAGTCTTTGGGGATAAAATCTACTGAGGACAGTAGGCGTGATTACAGAGAGTTACTTTTCCGTACGGAGGGTGTAGGGGAATTCATTAGTGGTGCCATTCTATATGATGAAACCATAAGGCAAACGGCATCTGATGGAATGTCAATGGTGGACGTTCTTCAAGGGCAGAATATGTTGCCTGGTATTAAAGTTGATACAGGAACAACTCAGTTGGCAGGTGCCCCAGGTGAGCTTGTAACGGAAGGATTAGACGGCTTGCGCCAGCGTCTTCACGAATATTTTGACATAGGAGCGCGGTTTGCTAAGTGGAGGGCTGTAATAACCATTGGCGACTCCATACCAAGTGAATACTGTATTAAGGCAAACGCACATCTCTTGGCGAGATATGCTGCTCTCTGTCAAGAAGCAAACCTAGTTCCGATAGTAGAACCCGAAGTATTGATGGAGGGTGGGCATGATATAGTTCACTGCTTTGAGGCTACCTCAATGTCCTTAAGCACTGTATTTAATGAGCTAGTTGAACAACGTGTAGATCTCACCGGTATAATTTTAAAGCCGAATATGGTTTTATCGGGAAAGGACTCAAGTACCAAGGCTGGGCCTGACGAAGTCGCCGAAAAAACGATTGATTGTTTCCTGAAGACAATACCTGTGGCTGTGGCGGGGATCGCCTTTCTTTCCGGTGGTCAGTCCGATACAGATGCTACAACTAACTTGAATGCTATAACCAATAGGGCCTCTCAATTGAATGTTCCATGGCCAATTACATTTTCCTATGGTAGAGGGCTTCAGTCTTTGCCATTGAGTACATGGCTAGGGGAAAAGGCCAATGCCGGTGATGCGCAAAAGGCCTTTTATCAGAGAGCTAGACTGACGAGTGCCGCTAGATGTGGGTCTTACTCTTCAGAAATGGAGAAAGGGGATCTTTAATCAGTAGCCTTCTTGTAGCGACACATAATCCGGGCAAATTAAAAGAGTTACGCTATTTGTTTAGCGACTTATCAGTTAAAATCCTTTCTCTCTCGGAAGTGGGAATAAATTCGGATGTTGAGGAAACTGGTGCTACTTTGGAGGAGAATGCTGAACTGAAGGCTCGAACATATGGTGATTTGAGTGGATTATGTACAGTGGCGGACGATTCGGGACTAGAGGTCGCAGCGTTAAATGGTGCGCCTGGTGTATTGTCAGCAAGATATGCAGGGGAACATGCGACTGATATGCAGCGTATAGCCAAGCTCCATCAAAATTTGAGGAAAGAAGGCAAGCCCTGGCGAGCTAGATTTAGATGTGTTATGGCGGTAAATTTGCCCGGGACTGAATTAAGCTCCTTTGAGGGGATCTGTGATGGAGAAATTATTGATGAGCTACGGGGTGGTGGGGGATTTGGGTATGATCCGATTTTTGTTCCGAAATGTATGGACAGGACTATGTCAGAAATTACTGAAATAGAAAAGAACGAAATTAGTCATAGAGCCAAAGCGGCGAGAAAAGTTGTAGAGCACTTAAGGAATTACTATAAGTAGTGGCATCTCTGCCGCTGATTTACAGGAATATGGGATATAATATGCTTAAATAAGTGTACTATTAGGTTTTGCCGCGAAGATTTTTCATGATGGCTGTATGGAGTTTGGAAACTAGTTAAATGACTGTCGATACATTGAGTCCTGTAGATACTATTGGTCGTCGAATGAGAGATTTAAGGATCTCCGTTACGGATCGATGCAATTTTAGGTGCACGTATTGCATGCCCGCAGAAATTTTTGGAGACAGGTATGAGTTCCTGCCCAGAGATGAACTGCTGTCATTTGAAGAAATTGCTAGACTTGCGGAAATTTTTGTCTCTATGGGAGTAGAGAAAGTTCGAATCACTGGCGGAGAGCCTTTGGTCCGTAATGAAATAGAATCGCTTGTTGGGATGCTATCGTCTATCCAAGGCTTGGATGACTTAACAATGACGACGAATGCCTATCTTTTGGCCCAGAAAGCCACTACATTAAGGTCTGCCGGACTAGATCGTATCACAGTAAGTCTTGATACTTTGGATGACCAGATATTCAAGGAAATGAACGGAGTAGGTTTTGGCACTGAGCGGGTATTAGATGGTATAGAAGCGGCGTCTGGTGCAGGTTTTATACCCATAAAGATAAATTCCGTGGTCCAAAGGGGCGTTAACGATCATAAACTTGTTGATTTGGTCAGATATGCTAAAGAACGTGGTCATATTGTTCGCTTTATAGAGTATATGGATGTGGGTAATCTCAATGATTGGAAGCTTGATGAAGTGGTTTCAGCCGATGAGATTCTCGAGAGAATCGACTCTGAATTCCAGCTCCAACGGGTGGAGGCTAATTATCCTGGGGAAGTAGCCACTCGGTATCAATTCAAGGATGGTAGCGGTGAAATTGGTGTAATAGCATCTGTTACAAAGCCGTTCTGTGGGAATTGCACTCGACTCAGACTTTCGCCAGAGGGGCGTATGTTTACTTGCCTTTTTGGTGTTAAGGGTATTGATTTACGGGAACCTATGCGGCTAGGGGCGACTGATCAGGAACTGAAGGCTTTAATATCAGGTACGTGGCAGTTGCGTACAGATCGTTACTCTGAAGAGAGATCATCTTTAACCAACAAGTTACGCCAGTCGATTAAGAAAGTGGAAATGTATCACATCGGGGGATAATCTGGTTCGTTTCTGTAGATTGGATGTAAAAATTAGCCAATGATTGAGATTTATACAGATGGTGCATGTATCGGCAATCCTGGCCCGGGGGGATGGGCAGCCATTGTTGTAGTTGATGGAGACGATGCTGAAAAACAATCTCTTTCAGGTGGTCACATGCAGACCACAAACAACAGGATGGAAATTAAAGCCGTGGTTGAGGGATTAAAGTCCGTTCCGGAGAAATCAAATGTGACAGTATTTAGCGATAGTCAGTACGTTGTGAACACGATGACGCGCTCGTGGAAAAGGAATACCAACAAAGATTTATGGGAAGATTTGGATGGGGAGGTCACTTCACGATCCGTGAGCTGGAAGTGGGTTCGGGGACATAATGGGCATCCTTTAAATGAAATGGCAGATCGCCTGGCAGTTAGGGAGGCTAAAAGCATGTCTAAGGATGGACGACCTGATAACAAGCTGACTCATGTTGATGATTCCGGCAAAGCAGGCATGGTAGATGTAGGTTCAAAGCCAGATACTGATAGAATTGCTGTCGCCAAAGGTTCTGTGGCTATGAAGGAAGAAACTTTCTCTCTTGTTCAAACCAATGGATTTGAAAAGGGTGATGTTATAGGAGTGGCTAGAATAGCAGGGATCATGGGAGCCAAGAATACTGCCCAGCTTATTCCTCTATGCCATCCGTTGTCGTTGAATCATATTACGGTTGAGTTTGAATTTAACCAAGAGCAATGCATTATAGATATAACTGCAACTGCAAGCACCAATGGTAAAACAGGGGTGGAAATGGAAGCACTGACTGCAGTTAGTATTGCCGCGTTGACAATTTATGACATGTGCAAGTCAGTCGATAAAACGATGCGGATTGAGGGTGTTCGTCTGGTTGAAAAGAGTGGCGGCCTCAGTGGAGATGTGCGTCTAAAATGAACTCCTTCACGATTCGCTAGACTGCTTTTCTAATAATGGTGTCTTTACTGACGCTGGCGGGTTCAGATGTTGACGAAAAAGGTAATTTACAAGCCAAGTATGCCATTTCTTGGACTAAACCGAGCCACTAATAGTAGCTTAGTTGATCTCGGGCCTGTTTTAGGTCATTTAACACCCGTTTTTGTGGGGTTATCTACATATATAATTTATTAACATGCAGATGGAAAGACCTAGTTGTCAAATTTTTGATTCCAAGACACTACAGATAAGCATTATTTGTATGGGACCACTTGTTTAAGGATTTCAAGAACTAATGTAGCCATGTTGATGTTTACTTGGTTGGCACCACCTCACTTCAAATAGGGAGGCTTTTATGCATTGTCTGCATTGTGGATCAATAGTAGAAGAGGGGAATAACTACTGCATCTCATGCGGCCACTCACTCATAGATGATTCTGTTGGGTATGAAGGGTTTGAGGTAACTGCAACGCAAAACGTAGAGCCTTCTAACTACGATGAATCACCGTCACAGATTGTGGATATTTGGAATACGTTGAAGCTTCAGGACGCGAGGATTTCTACGTTGGAGGATAGATTGTTGGGCCGAGGGACTGTGATGAATCCGATGGGAGGCATGTCACAGGATGGGAACCCTGTGATAGGTATTGAGGGTCCCGCATATGCAGTATCTCAGAAGGATCAATTTGCTTCTAGGCGTGGATTGCAACAGTGGGAACAAATTTTGGCGGGGAATTGGTTTGCGATAATTGGTGGTCTTGCGTTATTTATTGGCTTTGCACTTTTCCTTAAACTGGCTTTTGATAATGATTGGATTGGGGGACGAACTCGTATAATTATAGGTGCATTGGCAGGCCTACTGCTTTTAGGCCTGGGAGAGTACCTATCACCAAAGCGCTACGGATATTGGTCACAATCCGTGACGGCTTCCGGATTTGCCATATTGTATGTTGTGATTTTTGCCGCTTTTAATATCTATGGTCTTATCGGAGAATACCCAACATTAGCCCTCTTCATACTAAATACTATTATGTTTTCGTTGGCTTCCGTAAGATACAATGCACCGATCTTAGCAGCCTTAACAGTTGGAGGTGGTGTTTTTACCCCATTCTTGCTTGGGGCTGGTGTGGATAGTGATAAGAACATATACATATTGGTAGCGTATATCGCTTTTCTGGATCTAGGCGTCATAATGCTCGCGGTCGTTAAAAATTGGCGCTCATTGATTCTTTTAGGGCTTACTGGATCGGTTGCTCTTTTAGTCTATTGGCATGAATCATCCGGCGCTACATCTGTTGTCTCGTTCGGAATTTTAACGGGTCAATTTATTATGTTTTTGGGTGCGACAGTATTTTTTCATGTGGTGAAGAAATATTCTGTATCTTCGTCGGATCTTGGTCTCATGATTTCAAATGCGGTCGTATATGTGGTGGCTGGCTGCGGAATACTTGACGATGCAGGACAGGAAGACTGGATGGGTATCTTCGCTTTCTCTGTTGCGGGGTTATATGGGATCTTCTCGACCGTTGCGAACTGGCTCAGGTTAGTCGAAATACGTACTGTACTTTTTCTATATGGGATAGGACTGATATTGGCAACAGCTGCTTTTGCATTGCAGTTTGAAGGCCCGGCAATACCCATTGCATGGGCAGCAGAGGCAGTTATTCTCATGTATATTTCTTCAAGAATTCGTGAACCGAAATTAAAATTATGGAGTTTATGTGTACTCGCTATCTCATTTATTTGGTTACTTATATTCGAAATAGAGACGGAGTGGCAAAATTCTTTACCACTCATGAATGATCGCTTTTACGGTTTCTCAACTGCCATTGTCGCATGTTATTTAATTGCTTATTTCTTGAAAAATATGTCGACGACTAATGTCTTGTATCGTTCCGAAAAATATGCTCTTCCAGCGATCCTAGGCGTAGCAAACTTTGCTACTTTGTTCGTTCTCAGTCTGGAATTGTGGGGATATGCAGATTTCCTGGAGCAAGGAGGCTATATGGATAATGCAGATAATCTTCAGGGATTTGGATTGTCCATACTGTGGTGTGGATATGCATTTGTGTTGATCGTTATAGGACTGTTTACAGGGATAAGACCGATTAGAATAGCGGGGGTATCTCTTTTGGCGGTGACTGTTGTGAAAGTGTTTTTGCTGGATTCCTTTGGTCTCACTCAAGGCTACCGCGTAGCGTCCTTTATGAGTTTAGGAGTTCTTTTGTTAATTGTTGGTTTCGTCTACCACAAATACCGCCGAGTAATACATGGATTGCTTATGTGAAACTGCATGATTATGCAGCATGATTAGTGAGCTTGTTTGGGGGTAACCCCTATAATTCTATGATATCCTGATTCAAAACCAGTCTCCTGATTTGTGAGACGTCTTTCGGGTGGAGATTGTAGAAACCGTCATGTGAAAGAGGAGATATGACTGACAGAATCTTTGTCGGTAATGCAGAAATTGTATTTGTACTGGATATGGTGCCGCCACCCCGTCCAGCGGATGTGTTCTTTGAAGGAATTAGTTCTAGCGACGTAGAGTCCTACAAGGATATTTTTGAGGGTGGTGACATTCAGCTCTATTATGGACACTTTTTCATTCATTCCATGGGTAAGACAATACTGATAGATACAGGGATGGGCCCCGGGCCGCATCCAGACAGGGGCAACATCAGGGGAGATCTGCTTAATCAGTTGGTTGCACAAGGCGTGAAGCCGGATGATATCGACATAGTAGCGCACACTCATTTACATTTTGATCATGTAGGATGGAATCTGGATCTGTCTGGTAAGGTCCCTAAGCCCAACTTTCCAAATGCTAGATACTTGGTGCCGGAGGCAGATTGGGCTCACTTTACACAGCCGGAAATACTTAGCGAATCTCCTCAGGTTAAGCAATATGTATTGCCTTTAGAAAAATTAGGTGTAATGGATCTTGTCAATGAAGGCCATACCATAACGCAAGAAATTACGACTCTAGATACACCTGGACACACTCCTGGACATCAAGTGATATTAGTCAGTTCTCAGGGAGAAAAGGCGATGATTGTGGGAGATGCATTTCATAGTAGGGTGCAGATAGAGAAACCAGATTGGTCTGCACGTGTTGATACTAATAAGTTTGACAGCACGAGAAGTAGGTACAACTTGTTAGAGCGGGCTGAGGCGGAAGATTACACTATAGCGGCAGGACATTTTCATCCAACCGACCACATTGGTAAAGTAATTCGCAAAAATGGACGTCGGTATTGGTCTGTAATTTAAGAAAAACATGAAATCGGGAGCTCTCTCCCATTATCTCAATCAGCGAGTATTTGAAGGATTCATAATGTCTATATTAGTTACTGGAGGTAACGGCTTTATTGGCTGGAGAATTGTTAGAGAATTACTCTCTCAAGGGGAGAAAGTTGTCAGCTTTGATTCTGCGCCTATAAGGCGTAATCTGGAACAATATGTTGACCGTTTTTCTTATTATAGAGGTGACATCACAGAAATTTCCCAGTTATGGGAGGCCGTTAAGGAATTCGGGGTTACCCGAATAATTCATATGGCGGCCTTACTTCCTCCCGATACAGAGGTTCGACCGGCCCACGGTATAAAAGTGAATGTTGAAGGGACTAATAATGTTTTTGAAGTGGCACGCCTGAGTGGGCTAGAAAAGGTTGTTTATGCCAGTTCGATTGCAGTGTACGGTGTACAAGAGCATTTTGGTGATCGGCTTATTACTGAGAACGATATATCGAATCCTATAAATATGTATGGCATGACTAAAGCAATGAACGATTTCACTGCTTCAGTATATATAGATCAGTATGGGTTAGATCTAGTAGGTATAAGAATATGTACGGTATTTGGTCATGGTCGAGTTACTGGGATGACAGGTATGATAGGCGGCCTCATGATTTCTCTTCCCGCTATAGGCCAGCCTGTTGATTTGCCTTTTGATCCAGGAGAACCGTCCCCACTGATTCATGCGGAAGACGCCGCCCAGATTTTCGTAATCGCTGCACTCTCGAAAGGGTTAAGTCACAGCGTATATATCACTGGAGGTCATTTAGCGACTGTTGGTGAAGTTGCCGATGTTGTTCGTAGCAATATTCCCGAAGCGAAAATAACCTTAGGAATTGAAAGAGTTCCACATGTATACTTGGTTGATAATAGTCGAATGCTTTCGGACCTAGGGTACGAAATGCCATCTTTGGAGACTCGCATTACGGAACATATCGAAGATGCGAGAGCTGAAATGTAAAATCCAGAATACCTTAGCCATTTTATGAATGGGAATTTATGTATGTGAGGTAATTGCTTTGCCAACATTGGATTATTTTCAAATTCTTGACATGCTATCACCAGAAGAAAAACAGGTGCAGACGACGGCTAGAGAGTTTTTAGAAGCCGAGGCGCAGCCTCGCGTCCGGGATTACTGGGACAGATCGGAGTTTCCTGTAGAGTTAATACCCAAGCTGGGCGAAATGGGGTTTCTAGGGGCAAACCTGCCAGTGAAATATGGGGCAAGCGGGATTAGTAATCTTTCATATGGTTTGATTATGTATGAACTTGAAAGAATTGATTCAGGGCTCAGGAGTTTTGTCAGTGTTCAGGGTGCCCTTGTTATGTATCCAATTTTTCGATATGGCTCTGAAGAACAGAGACGTAGGTACCTTCCTAAGTTGGCATCGGGAGAGCTTGTAGGTTGTTTTGGACTTACTGAACACAATGGAGGCTCCGATCCCGGAGGCATGGAAACGAGGGTGCGCAAAGACGGTGAAACTTATGTAATTAATGGCACTAAGATGTGGATAACCAATGGTGGTATATCTGATATTGCAGTAGTCTGGGCCAAAGATGAAGAAGACATCGTAAGGGGCTTTATTGTTCATACTGACACACCTGGATTTCAAGCCAATAATATAAAACAGAAAATGAGCATGCGGGCGTCTGTAACTAGTGAATTAGTATTTGATGAGTTGCGAATTCCGGAATCTCAGATGTTACCTGAAACTCGTGGATTATCATCGCCATTATCTTGTCTTACGCAAGCTCGATTTGGCATAGCTTGGGGTGCATTGGGTGCTCTTGAAGCGGTCTATAATGAGGCTTTATCTTTTTCAAAGGCTCGTTTCACCTTTGGGAAACCTATTGCTTCCCGTCAAATTGTGCAAAGCAAGCTGGTTGATATGGTGGCCGACCATACTAAGGGGTTGTTACTGGCTTGGCGGCTAGCTGTTCACAAAGATGCTGGAACAATGGATTATTCACATGTGTCTTTGGCAAAACGCGAGAATGTAAGGGCCGCGTTAAGGGCTGCTCGCACTGCTAGGGAGATGCTGGGTGCCAGCGGTATTACACTGGATTATGGGATAATAAGGCATATGCTAAACTTGGAGACGGTGGATACATACGAAGGTACGTATGATGTTCATTCACTGGTGATAGGCCGAGATATAACAGGGTACAATGCCCTCACGTGAGTATTTCTATTAAGACGAGAACAGCAGCTATAGTAGTATCGGAAAATTCGAAAGCCCGTGTACTGTAGCTTTAAAAAGATGTTACTTTCTAGGAGGTAGGGTTCTATGAGATTTGGAATGTTTGACACTATACGCTGGCATCATGAAATGGAGGGTGACAGGGTGTTTAACGAAGCACTTGACCAAATAGAGCTTGCAGATCGGCTAGGTGTGCAAGACATTTGGCTTGGCGAGCATCATTTTTCAAGGCACGGTATCTTGTCAGGAATTTTTTCATTTATGGGAGCTGTAGCTGCGCGGACTAAAAATGCCAGAATAGGGACTGCAATAATTGTTTTGCCTTTTCATAATCCGATCCAGGTTGCTGAGGAAGCAGCAACCATTGACATTATGTCTGGTGGAAGATTTACACTTGGCATAGGAGCAGGGTATCAAGCACAGGAATTCCATGGAATGGGAGTAGAAATATCTGAGTCTCGTGAGATATTTAATGAATATTTAGATGTAGTTACGAAAGCCTGGCAAGAAGGTTCTCTTACATATAGTGGGAAGTACGTAAATGTTGAAGATATCTGGGTTATTCCAAAACCTGTGCAAAAGCCTGGTCCACCTATATATGTTGCGGTGAGTACTAGCCCAGAAAGTGTTGATAATGCAGCGAAGAAGGGCTTGCCAATACTTGTTGGCGGACCAACTACCACCTTGGGCCAGACGCCTGCAGTGGTTAAATTATGGCACGAACGTATGGAATATTATGGCAATCGGCATGAAGATATAGATATTCCTGTGAGCGCTAATGTATATGTTGCTCCAACTATGGAAGAAGCTGAGAATGATATAAAGGGGCTAGAGGATAAAATTGATGAAGAGTTCCATAGGATAGGTAATCCTGCAGACAAAGATGGGAAGATTCCCGATAATTACAAGCATTGGTTACACCGTGACAGGGATAGAGTTGAGGCTGGGGTGGCTGCGCGTAAAGAGGGCATTTTACCGCTAGTGGGCACGCCTGAAGTGATTTGTGAGAGGATAGAAGCTTTGAGGGAAAAGGGAATCAATAGGATATTCGGTAAGTTTGGTGCTGCTGGCCTTGATCAAGATAAAACGTTGCGCTGTATCGAGATGTTTGCAAGCAAAGTTATGCCAGAATTTATTGATGATAAAGAGTTAGTTACAAATTAGCTAGAATGGCAAACGTCTTTGTGTTGTGACAAAACAGACGACTTTAGTTGATGCAAATGTGTACTATTGTCAATGTTAGATGGCTATAAGCATTGTCAATAGTGCCAAAAATAAGACCACCGTACCGATGGGTGCAAGACAACCCAATGGTTTGTTTCTTATTGAGAAGCCCAACAGATGTAATACTTTCCTAAATACGTTTCCCGACTTGTGGGAATTAAGTATTTTCAAAATAGACTGTGCTCTCATATTTTACATACCTATTACAATTGGTTTAAGTCATGATGTGTGATTGTTGTGTGCCACCACTATGAAGCAGTTTGAACGGTATCACGTTTTACCAGTTCCCAATCAATTTCGTAGCTTAATCCAGGGCCCTTAGGAGCATACACCATTCCCTTGTCGTCTACCTCAATATCTTCAACCAATCCGTACTTGTTGGCTCCCGTGCAAGGAAAGACTTCATAAAAATCACAATTTCGAACAGCCATAGTGACATGAAGGTTGGCTACATTGTTAAGGGAGTTACCTCCGTGGTGGATTTCTGATTTCATTCCAAATGCTTCTGCAAGATGGCATGTTTTAATCAGGGGTGTTATGCCCCCTGTTGTAGCGACGTCGCCACGCAATATGTCAGTTGCGTAGCTTTGAATCCAATGGGCCATTCCATAGAATCTCCCCGGCGCATACTCTGTAGACATTATAGGGATATCGAGTTTACTTTTAAGTTTCACGTAGTTGTAAATATCTTCCTCTACTAGAGGGTCTTCATACCAAAAATAGTTCAGGTCTTCTATTGCTTTTCCGACACGTAGTGCATCCTCGTAGCCATATGCCCACATCGAGTCTAACATGAGTATCATGTCGTCTCCAACAGCCTTTCGAACAGCAGTGGCGATTTCTATATCTTTTATGGGGTCACCTTCGGGGTGTACCTTGTGTGCAGTCCATCCCATGCTTTGGAAGTATTTGGCTTCTTCAGCAAATTCTTCCACAGTGGGATGCCAGGCTGTGCTTGAATAAGCTGGGACCTCTGACCGACAGTTGCCAAGTAGCTGGTGAATTGGAAGTCCTGCTACTTTTCCTGCTATATCCCAGAGTGCAACGTCTATTGCACCAATAGCTTCTGTTGAGACATTGCGGTTTTGTTTCCACATCTTCCACCAAATGTCACCTATCTCCAAAGGATCTTTGCCGAGAAGCCACGGTTTAATAAATTTCATCATTGCGCCAGCAAAGTAATCAGCCCCCTGTCTTGAGGTTCCAAGAAAGGAATGGCCTGTTATTCCTTCATCAGTAGTAATATTGGTTACCCCGAGGAGTGTTTCACCTCCGAACGTCATCCCTACCCCAGTTTTCCACTCATCAAAGTTCCATTTAAACATCGTTACGGTAACATCCGTGATTTTCATATCATTACCTTTCTAAACTCAGGAATTCTCAAGTAATTTTAAGAGCATTGCAATAATCTTATCAGAGAATTGTGTTACTTTGCGCGTCTCTGTTCCCATTGATGACGCGTACATAAGGTTGTTGTAACTGGGGGGTATTGATGGTATATTTGCATGAAGTTCAGATATAGCAGCGATATTTTTGTGGGATTTACAGTGTGGACCAGCTAGGAACAATTTGATGATCAATTTTCTTTGTTATGTGCAAGAAGGTATTGTTTCCGAGGAGCAGAAGCCCAAATTAGCATCTGGTCTCTCGGAGATTAGCACCTCTATATTGGGAGGAACAGCAGACGATGTGGAAGTGAAATTTGTTGTTATTCCTAAAGGCTCTGGATTCAGAGGCGGGGAGCTTTCTACGACGTCTACCGTTCGTGGCACTATACCTGATGGATGTGACAAAGAAACACGCGAGAAATTATTAGCAAGTCTGTGTGATATGTGGGTGGAGGAGTTAGGCTGTGATGAAGATGAGGTAATTGTATCTGCAAGAGATGAGGGACATTTTACTGACCCGATCAAGAAATTTTATCTACAATAGCCAAATAGCCATTTCAAGTTGAATTTTACGTAGTGCTACAGAGTAAGTTTTGGAGGTACTGAGATGCCAGTATATGAATGTATAATACCTGAGGGTTCAGTCGCAATGGAGCTTAGACCTAAGATAGCCACAGCCTTTACTGATATTCATTGTAATACTACGGGTGCGCCGCGAAGCTTTGTACATGTCATTTTCTGGGACGTTCCTGACGGTACAGACTCAGGATATCCCGATAAGTACTATATCGATGGACATAATCGGGCTGGACGTACACTTGAGGTTAAGGAGACAATACGGCAGTCGCTGGTGGATGCTTTCTGTAAGATAAGCGGCATTGATCACACCAAGGTAGGTTCCCGTATCAATGAAGCACCTGGTGGTTGGACGATGGAAGCCGGACATATTTTACCAAATCCAGGTGAAGAAGGCCCAGAATATTATCTTAAGGAACACGCGGCTGACTAGATAAGAGATTTCGGAAATAAGTTAGAGAATGAAGCTCGATCCCTTTTTTGGGGATCGAGCTTTTTCTTTTTTTAGGAAAAGTAAAAATTTGGTAATTTCTGTCACAAGGGTACTAGTATTGTCATATCTTGGCTTGGAATAATATGTGGATTGTACGCACCAATGGGGTGTGACATAGGATTTTGACTCATATCTACTAAAAAAAGGAGGGTAAGCTATGGGAACGTTAACGGTAAACAAGCTTGGAGGACTTTCGCTAATTATTGGTCCTATTTTAGCGGTGGTTTTTTATATGCTTCAGCCTGGCGTCATGTTGACAGCTCAGGTGAATCCCGCAGACGTGGGTGCGGCTACAACTGCCTTGGCATCGAATTCAATGATGGCTCATTTATCAGGCTTCATAATAGCATTGGGTCTTATCATGATGCTGTATGGATTGCATGTACTTCAGGGCCCGGTAAGGGATGATGGTAATGGTTATGGGTTGACCTTATATGGAGGACTCCTGATCATGGTGGCCATCATAGGCTGGATTTTTGCTCAGGGATTAGTTCATCAGATTGCTAACTCGGGTTCGGAAGCCGTATATTCTGTGTCTTTGGGTCTTAACGGTGTTTCCCATCTGGCAGGGAGTCTAGGATTCCTCGCTCTTAGCTTGGGGCTTTCTACACGAGATGACTTCAACAAACCTGCTGCACTAGTAGTAGCTGTTGTGTCTGCAATATCACTTATTTTAGGGATTGTTGGAGCTGCAGATTCTTCTCAACTTGAGATGACTAGTCAGGTTGGTGGCATTGCATATATCGTTTGGACAATTTGGGGCATAATGCTCGGAAGAAGCATACTTCAGAGGGGCTAGTTTCTAGCAGCGGTTGTACATCTTACAAACCGAATTAGGAATTTTGGGAGAGGTCCGCACTAATCACCTATAAGGTGGTGCGGACCTGGACCTCTTTGAGTTTAGGATCCCGAATACCTCAAATAGTATCTAAAGAGATTTATTATCAATTAAGGAATTCGTCAGAAAGGATTTCCAGGAATGCGATTCCGATACATCCCAAAGGACTTGAACCCTGCCTGAGGCCACCCTTGGAGCGGTCTGCGCACGTACCTATTGTGTGACTAATTTCCGTATTAGCTTGTATAGAAATCGCAACATCTAGCGAGGGTACATAATAAAGCAAGGAGGAATACCCAGATCCTCCTCCAGGGTGTCCATAGGTAAGAATTAATCTCCCATCATCCAGTTCATATTCTGTCGAGACTAGGTGGTATCCATATTGTTGTCTGGGTTCGTTCAGTGAGATCCATTCGTCTACGAACGATTCCGAAAGGTCGGATAGCGCTTGTTTGCCTATAGCTGTTCCATGTGGACTTAGGAGTTCATAGGCCCAACGTGCTGTTGTTGCAGAAGTAGATATAATCCCTGCTCCTGCCCAAGATAGCCTCCCGTCTGATTGCTGGAAATCTAGTCCGTATGATGTGTACATTTTGATTTTAGAAAGATCGCCAAATCCCTGTGGCCCCCCGTATTTGGATCTTTCAGCAAATGGGGCTGCTAAATCTTTGGGGGTCTCAGTTATGGGTAGGAGACCTACATTTATATTGAGAGGGTCAAGCAAAGTTGTTTGGTATAGAGTAAGCAGATCGTTGTTGCCTTTTTCTTCAGCAACGATTCCAAGCAAGTACGAATTTGCGATAGGAGAATATTTGTATGTCCCAGGGGGCTCAGCAAGCGTCTGGGCTAGCTTTAAGCTATCAATGGGGTCCCACGTTGGGTACATCATTGTCTTGCCAGTTGCTACTTTCCCACTGTCACGGTGTGTTCCAAGGACTCCCGATCTCATCGTAAGTAGCTGTCTTATGGTGACATCTGGAATGATATTCTTATTGAGCGTTTGATACTTTTTGTGAGTTCCTAATAGTACTGACACTTGATCGTCGAGAGAATATAAACCCTCTGCAATTTGTGTCATCACTAGCGCAGCAAGAAACGTCTTGGAGGTACTCATGAGACGCGTGGGGGTAGTTGTGGTCATAGGGATTCCTACATCTGCGAATCCACTAGCGTCTGACCAGGCCATACCCTGTTTATAAACGGCAGCGGATATGCCCATCTTTTGAGTATGGGATTCAAATTCACTATGTAGGGCATTAGAGAGACTTTCAGTTACAGCCTCCGGGAATGTTTCTTCAATATCATCATAGGTGAATTGTGGCACGGGAGCTGGTGGTAATTCGGGCAATGTGGTCCGACGTTCCAGCGTCTCTTTAGGTTGAACAGAGGTTATTTCATCCTTAGGGTTTTGAAGAACACCTGGGGTAGGTAATGGTTTCGCTACCACTGTAGGGCCTGATGCCACATCAACAGTTGGAGAAATAATTACTGTTGATTTCACAATTGGTTCGGGCGATTTTGTTGGGTTACTTGATTTCGAGGACTGTACATTTGGTATCTCAGTGGGTGAAGTCGGGATCGTAACTGCTGCGGTTGGGACTGATCGAGGTTTACTTGTAGGTGAAGCATTAGCTGTCTTCTTGGTACTAGTTTCCGTGGTGGGGGTGGGCGCAGCGGGGTTCTCTTCGTTAACAGAAGATGAACATGCCATAGTGACTGATAATAATGAAAGTGCCAGTAGAAACAATACGAAACAGGAATTTTTGCGATCTTGAGCCATTAAATACCTCTTGCAAAAATGGATACATTTGTGAGTTCTGAGGACTAAGGGATATGGTGGAGCTGAGGGGACTCGAACCCCTTGCCTCCTCAATGCCATTGAGGCGCTCTCCCAGATGAGCTACAGCCCCACGCTCGATATGGACTATGTCAGCGCCATTGGGTTTTGCATAACAGAATTGCGCGGTACATATCACTAAAATAGACGCTACGTGAGTTCATAAGAGTAATCTTCGTTATCCAATTAATATAGCAAATACCCTCTGCTGAACGCAACAAAGGCGTTTAGGTGACAGAGTACTTGCTAACATTCTAATTAAATCGGCTCATTGCCACGTCCAAACCCTCAAACAGTATAGATTCTACAATGTCTGAAATGTTGTCGATAGTAATGGCGATTAATTTGTGCTCGGAACGGGGTAAATTCCCAATGACATATTCAACTTGATCTACGCCCTCACGAGGTTTCCCCACGCCGATACGCAATCTGGGAAAATCCTGGCTTCCTAAAGTCTCTATTATTGATTTTACGCCATTATGGCCACCAGCACTACCTCCGTTTCTAAGCCGCAATTTTGCTATTGGTAAATTGATATCGTCGTAAAGGATCAAGATATTGTCTCTTCGTGATTTATATCTATTTAGGAGGTAATTAACTGAGTCTCCACTCCGGTTTACATAAGTTCGTGGTTTGGCAAGGATAACTCGGTGGGTACCTATTTGGCATTCTCCAATCATTGTTGTATTGTGTTTGCGATCCAACTTAACAGAGTATTTTTCAGCAAGTGCATCAATGCACCAAAAGCCTACATTATGACGAGTTTGGGCGTACTTTGGGCCAGGATTGCCAAGGCCGACAACTATGAGATCAGGGGTAGACTTTGATTTGTGATTGTCGCCCCGTCCGCCTAGTATGTTTTCAAATGATGGAATTCTTAATTTTGGCATTATTTCTGTCACATTGTCTTCAATGGTTGAGCAAGAAGCTACTATAATATTAATAATTTAAATTATTAATATTATAGTACGCCGTTTGATGCAAGAACATGCGTGATGAGATTTCGAATATCTCCACATTTAGTAAATATCCCCTGACTCTCATGGACAAAGGACAATAGTTCATGACTTTTTCTTATTGTATGCACAGCTTGGTGAGCATCGAAATAATCCGTCTTAGGATGTAGTGCATGATATGAGGTTTGGGAAACTTCATTGAAGGCGTGTATTAACAAGCTACATACATCCGATTTTGGACGGATGATCAAGGTTATCTATTCAGGGATAGTTTGCATTGCTAAGAAAATAGAAACAAATAGGGCAATAGATAAATTCATTAACAAGAAATCGACTGAAATCTGTGTAAATAGTTGTATTGGTACTTATATTTACCTGTGTGTAGACGGACAAAAGCAGAATCGTTACCCATTGACATACTTTTATAATTTAACGTAGAATTGGTAATCATGAAGATACTTAGTTTTACATATTCTAACTATTATTATTTTATCGGCCTAAATACGGTCGGTGGGCAGTCTGCGTCGGTTACGATGTAAGCTTAAATAAATAATACGGAAGACTTTGACCCAGCCGACCAGAGGCTGGGTTTTTAATTTCTCAAGAAGGGGAGTAGTGACTATAATGCAACCATCACCAGCAAGAGATGTAAACATAATGAAAACGGAACCACTAATAAGTCCTGTCGAACTCATCAAAGAGATGCCCCTAACGACAGAAACTGAAGCTGCTGTTCTTAGTGGGAGACGCCAAATACAGGCTGTATTGAGGGGAGACGACCCGAGATTTCTCGTGATTACAGGGCCATGTTCTGTCCATGATGAAGATGCGGCTCTAGATTATGCTAGCAGGCTCAAGGCTCTTTCAGATGAGTTGAGTGAACGGATACTCATCGTGATGAGAGTGTATTTTGAGAAACCCCGAACGACTGTAGGTTGGAAGGGGCTCATTTATGATCCTCATTTGGACGATACTTTCGATATTAATGAGGGAATTAGAAAAGCGCGATCACTACTTATGAAAGTCTCAGAGTTGGGGCTGCCCACCGGAACGGAGTTTCTGGATCCGATTGTTCCTCAATACTTGGCTGGTTTAGTTTCTTGGGCTGCTATTGGGGCCAGGACTACTGAAAGTCAAACTCATAGACAGATGGCTAGTGGGCTAAGCATGCCTGTGGGATTCAAAAACGGCACTGATGGAAGCGCGCAAGTCGCTGTTGACGCCATGATTTCTGCAAGAGCGGAGCATGCTTTTCTTGGGATAGATCATTTTGGACAGACGTGTATTGTACACACAAACGGCAACCCTTATGGCCATCTCGTTTTGAGGGGAGGTAATAGTGGGCCTAATTTTGGGTCAGATGCTATTCTTCAAGCTAATGAGTTGCTAAGTAAATCAGGAGTACCCTCGCAATTATTGGTTGATTGCAGTCATGGGAATTCTAATAAAGACCATAAAAGACAATCTATAGCTCTTCAAGATATTATCGAACAAAGGGTAGCTGGGAATAGTAATGTGATTGGTTGCATGTTGGAAAGTAATATAAATGCAGGTAATCAGAAGCTAGGCAACAATCTTTCGGAACTTCAGTATGGAGTGTCAGTTACTGACGCTTGTATAGACTGGTCAGAGACCGAGGAATTGTTGCGTTGGGCATATGACAGGATGCAGGGTGTTATTAAGCAACCAGTAGCTTGATGAGTGCGCAGTTCCCTGGCCTTAGGGGTTGTCTCCTTTATGGCTTTGGATAGAGAAGCTTATTTGAAGTCGTTGATCTTATTGACATGTCTTCGATCGCGATGCTAAATTGCTTGAAAGAGGGCATGCAGCAGCAGGATACGACTAAGTTTTAAGTCGTGTCACGCTATGTAGTCAGTTGTTATGATAGCTGCTAGTCTTAAGTATAAGAGTTCGTTAACAATTGAAGAAATACGTATAGGATTTAAGGGAAGACGGTTAAAGTCCGTCGCGGTCGCGCCACTGTAAACGAGGAAATTCCAACATATGTCACTGCGTTAAACGTATAACCGTGGGAAGACGTTGGTAAAGTACTGATACGTAAGCCAGAACACCTTAAATAATGTACGAGACGTTTATATCTGCGCGTAACGGAGAGTCTTGTTCACTGGAATTTTGAGGCCTCACAGTTTTGTTGTGGGGCCTTTTTAATTGATTAGTTATTAAAACATTGAGGTTTACAATATTGAAAAACATTTTAATCCTAAAATTTATAATAGTTTGTATATTTTTTATTATTGGCTGTGCTGATGATTCAAATGCTGGTTTACAAGTTGACACGGATGCAAACAGTTCTGGTTCGTCCACATTCCCCTTAGAAATAACGGACGGATTTGGGAAACTGATTGCTTTGAAAGACCCACCGCAGAATATTGTTGTTATAGATTCTGCAGCAGTGGAAATTTTGTACGATCTAGGTGCACAAGATCGCATCCTGGCTACTCATGAATTTGTTAGTTATCCCCCTTCGACAGTTGATATTCCGAGAATTGGAAACGCTTTCACATTAGATTATGAAAAAATTGTTTCCCTTGAGCCCGATTTGATTTATGTTTTTTTTGATGGACCTTACCAGGACTTGGTCGCATTAGATATCCCGGTATTGTATCTAAAATCACCCACATCTCTTGAAGGTGTAGCTGAACGGATAAAGCTTTGGGGGAAGATAGTAAATAAAGAGAATACTGGAGAGAAGATTGCTAAAGAATTTCTCCAGTCTGTGAGTGAAATCGAGTCAAAAGTGTCTGATATCCAGTCCTCTGTGAAAATTTATCATGATGTCTCACCGGATTGGTGGACAAGTGGCTCCGGAACTTTGTCCAATGAAATTATGACTAGATTGAAGGCTGAGAATATTTTCAATGATACTGACGGTTGGCCTCAGGTCAGTGTTGAACAAATTGTTGATAGAAATCCTGAGTTTATTATTAGTGTTTATCCTGAAGGTCGTGAAATGTTGCTTAACAGCGGTGCTCTGGAATCCGTTGATGCTATTCGTAATCAAAAGATATTGACAATGGATGGTGACCTTATAGCTATTGAAGGACCACGTTTGATTCAAGGAATGACTCTAATAGCAGAGTTTCTTTATGAAGATCGCTTCAGGTAATATTATGCTGATCTGATTTGGCGGTGGTTAAAATGCCAAAAATAAATGGCCTAGGTGGTGCACCCACGGTTATTGTTTCTATTGGCATTTTACTTGCAATTTCAATCTTGGCTGTTGGTGTTGGGTCGGTTCAAATCCCCCCTTTGTCAGTCATTCAAATTGTAAGTTCTCAACTGCAATTTTCTTCACTGGGGCAGGAGATACCTCAATCATGGATTACGATAGTTTGGGATATTAGGGTTCCAAGAATAATTGCGGCTGTAATTGCAGGATACTCGCTAGCTGTATCTGGAGCTGTGTACCAAGGATTATTTCGAAATCCTTTAGCTGATCCTTACCTAATCGGGGTTGCTTCAGGTGCGGGATTAGGTGCAACTATAGTATTGGTAACGGATATTCCGATTATGTGGTTGAGTGTTCCTGTTTTATCAATTGCAGCTTTTATTGGTGGAACTGGAGCAGTTTTGTGTGGATATTTAATATCACGTACAGGAAGTAGAGTTTCCTTAGGAACATTAATACTCGCTGGTGTTGCAGTTGGTTCTTTCTCTGGTGCAATGATCTATTTTCTTATGATTACTGCCGATCCTGATGTTAAACCACTTCTTGTCTGGCTTATGGGAGGATTGTCAGGTATCGAGTGGAATGATGTATTCATGATAACGCCGTATATATTGATTTTTGCATCTGTGCTTCTTTTTTATGGTAGAACATTAAACATTTTGCAATTCGGAGAACGGGACGCATCTACTTTGGGGGTTGATGTTGAACGAACTAAAATCATTTTGATTATATCTGCCACCGTTCTCACCTCTTTTGTAGTTTCGATAAGCGGCCTAATCGGCTTTATTGGTTTGGTAGCACCTCATATTGTTAGATTAATTTGGGGACCGGACAATAGATTTCTCATTCCTATGGCGGGGATTACAGGCGCAATATTTCTTTTAATTGCGGACTTATTTGCTCGAACTGTTGCCAGCCCTACAGAAATACCTGTAGGGCTAGTAACTGCTTTTTTGGGGGCCCCGTTTTTTTTGTATATATTATTCCGTAATCGTTCTCAGATGCTTTGATATGAATAAAGTTCAAATTCGGGATGTTAGAGTTGTTCTTAATGGGTTGAATATAATTAATAATATTTCCGTAGATATTCAAAAGGGAGAAATTTTCGGTGTCATTGGGCCAAATGGATCCGGGAAAACCACCTTAGCCAGGCTTCTCTCAGGGCAATTAAGGCCAGATTCAGGTAGAGTGAATGTGGATAATTCAAGCATATTAAAATTGTCTGCGAAAGATAGAGGAAAGCTTGTAGCAATGGTTTCACAAAATCCGGAATATTCTCCTGGATTCAGGGTTTGGGATATTGTAATTGCCGGAAGAAATCCACATCTTGGTATGATTCAAAGAGAGTCATGCGAAGACGTTATGATCGTGAAAAACGCTATGGAGCGGGTCGATGTATTGCATTTGGCAGATCGCTTTATTGAGACTCTTTCTGGTGGCGAAAGGCAGCGCGTTTTTCTTGCAAGAGCACTAGCACAAGACACCTCGCTATTAATTTTGGATGAACCTACTTCCAATCTCGATATTGGATACCAAACCGCCATAATGGAGTACATTAAGGAAATTAATAGAAGTTCTGAAGTAACGGTTTTTATAACTATTCACGATTTAGCTGTAGCCGGGCATTATTGTGACAGATTAGTTCTCATCAATAGTGGAGAAATTGTTAGTATTGGCAAGCCTGAGTCAGTACTTAAGGCAGACTTGTTGTCGATGGTATATGGAACCGATCTTATTGTAGTTTCTCACCCCAGTGATGGATCCCCAATGATTATACCCAAATTTCTTGCATAGAAATTGGACCTAAATTATTTGTCCAAGCCCGTTGTCTCTTTGAAATGCATATGTGGATCTGTTGACCGAAAATAAAAGACCCGAAAGCGTTTACTTAGATAAGGCTAGATATAAAATGAGATGGTTTCGTTACAAATGCAAAAGATAGTCATTTTTTTGGCATGATTGATGAAAAACTGGAGCCGTGCGATAATAACTACGATTAAACAAAGGGGGCCCGACATGGTAACGCAAGGTCAAAAGAATTTGGTGATTGTGGAACTCTCAGGCGGCAATGATGCGTTGAATACGGTGATACCTTATAACAACGAACTGTACTATGATAATCGTCCATTTGTGAATATTTCCCAAGAAGATGTAATTAGACTGGACGATGAATTAGGGTTGAATCCCAATATAGAGCCAATGAAAAGACTTTGGGATGAAGGGAAAATGGCAATTATAAATGGAGTGGGATATGCAAGTCCTAATCGGTCTCATTTTCGCTCCATGGACATCTGGCATACAGCTGAGACGGTGGAAATTGGTCCAGAAGGCTGGTTAGGCCGGGCGGTGAGGGATTTGGATCCTAGGTCCGATAATGTCCTAACAGGGGTTAATTTTGGTCGAGGATTGCCTAGAGCGATGTATGCTCAAGGTGTGCCGGTGGCGTCTGTGGGTAATCTGGAGACGTACGGTCTATTTCCCGATATCAAGGACGAAGCTGCTAGGAATATGGCTCTAGAAGCTTTTTCTCAGATGTATGGAGCGTCTGGCAAGGACATGGTGGCCCAATTCATATCTCAAACTGGAATCGATGCGCTGAAAGGTGCGGATGTCTTGAGGGTTGCCCCACAGCGTTATTCTTCAAACATTGAATATGCAGATAATCCGATAGCCCAAAGTATGAAAGCTATAGCGCAAACCCTGACGGCGAATCTGGGCACGCGCATATTTTACACTCGTCACGGGAGTTTCGATACTCACGCTGCGGAATTACCCGCCCACAGCAAATTATGGAGTGAAGTATCGGGAGCTGTAAGGGATTTTATGGACGACTTGAAAGAACATGGCAAGGATGAAGAGACCATGGTCCTTTTGTTTTCGGAATTTGGTCGCAGGATCAAGGATAACGGCGCGGGTAGTGACCACGGTTCTGGAGGCGTTAGTTTTGTTGTAGGTGGTTCAGTAAATGGGGGTATGTACGGAGAGTACCCTTCTCTTGCTGACGAAAAACAGTTGGAAGGCGATTTACATTTCAACAATGATTTTAGAAGTATCTATTCAACAATTATAGATCGGTGGCTCGGACTGGACCCTGTTTCAATAACTGGCGGCGCATACGAACAATTTGAATTTGTTGATAAATAAGCTATGAGTTAGGCAACAGAATGCAACCAATATGAAGGCTGTTTATGTCGTAGGGATTAGCGCATTGATCAAGACCACAGCGAAAGCTGCAGTTGTGTTTGACTCTCGAGATACTTTTCTGACGAATGATGAGGGGGCTTGATTTCCTTGGGTTTCTCTGCTGTGTCAATGTGTTTTGAGTGAGGATGATTTGCTTTGAGTGTATTGCGAATTAAAGTAGCGTTGTGTTCTTTATCCTCTGGGTCACCCCACATAGCGACAGCCTGAATGGCGTCATGGCCAATCAAGTTTTCCAGACCTTTGAATCCCCATCTATTCTGTAGTCTCTTGTATTTGTTCAACTTAAATAATATATAGTTATATTCAGTTTCAGCGAGTTGCCCCACCCAGCCTGGCTCCAATATGTTTTCTTCGTAAAAATCCCATAATTCGGGATCTTTACGTCTTTTCCAATCCGGCCATTCAGATAGTTTTCCCATGTAGAACCTCTTAAAAGTAGCCTATACCGGGATCATAAGTGACGTAAAATTTAATGCCCAAATTTGGCCCTGAAAAACGTAACATATCGCGTTGACATTCTCAATATATGGTGCTAGTTTAAGTAAACACTCCCATAGGTTGTGGTTTTGTCGTATAACCACAGTAACGGTTAATTGGATGCTATGTCCCTTCTGCAACAATGAAGAATCCAAAGTTATAGACTCCAGAGATTCTGGAGAAGGAATAAGACGCAGAAGAGAGTGTATTCGATGCGGTTTGAGATTTACGACGTACGAGAGAGTTCAGACCAAGGCGTTGATGGTTATTAAGCGCGATGGTCGCAGGGAAGAATTCAATCGAGATAAACTCTGGGCAAGCATGAACAGTGCCTGTGCAAAACGCCCGCTCCCTATCGGCAGTATAGATAAAGCGATAGAAGCCATTGAGTTTTCCTTGTCTAATGCTGGTAAAGCAGAGATACCTGCTAAGGCGATAGGTGAGCTTGTAATGGAAAAGCTTCGTGCAATGGATAGGGTGGCCTATATTCGGTTCGCGAGTATATATAGAGATTTTCGTGATATAGAGAGCTTCAAGGTAGAGATTGAGGCTCTTCTGGAGCCTCGGAGTGGTGAAGTTAACAAGGAAAGTAGCGCTCAGCTCTCTTTCCTTGAAGAAGAGGGACCTCCTAGAAAACGACGTCGGGGGCGTCCTAGGAAGCCTAGTAATGCTTGACGTAGTACGTGTGCTGTGTCGAGGATATGCTGATTGTAACGACGACTAGTTGAATTTTAGCGCCTACCAGCATTGAACATTTGTTCTGTAATGTGCTACCTTCAATAAAGGCTTTGGGTTGGCGGAGTGACACAGCAAATTGATTGTGAGTCAGCAGGACAAAAAATAATTTTATAGGAGAGCGTTAATGTTGGAGGGGGAAGGCTTACAGACTGGATCTGATTTTCGTACACAGGAAAATGCTTCTGTTTCAGAGATACTGGATGCTATGGAGAAAGATTTGACGGAGAAACTATCACAGAACCAATTGTCGTTGCTATCTGACAGGCTGTCAAATAAAGCAATAACCGCCGTGGGTAAAGAAAACGAGGACTCCCCTTTAAGCGATGTAATGTCCAAAGGGGATGTTAGTTTAAAAGGCAAATTACCAATTAGAAATAAGAATATTGCACTTTCTAAGAATGCAGAAGTTATTCTCGCTCAGAGATACTTCATGAAGGATGATGAAGGACAGCCTATAGAGGATCCTAGGAAATTGTTCAGTCGGGTTTCGAAAGCCGTGGCTAAGGGAGAAAAGTCGCCGGTAAGGAAAGAATGGGAAGTTAGATTCTATAATCTTATGACATCATTAAAATTTCTTCCCAATTCGCCGACACTGGTCAATGCAGGGACTGCCGGCCGAGGATGTTTGTCGGCCTGTTTTGTTGTTTCACCAGAAGATGATATGGCGTCCATAATGAAGGTGGCCAGTGATGCGGCTATGATAGAAAAGTGGGGTGGAGGGATAGGATTTGGCTTCTCGCGACTGCGTCCCCGAAACGATCGTATAGCGACTACTCATGGGGAAGCCTGCGGTCCGGTTTCGGTGATGAAATTGTACTCCGCGGTCGGATCCACTCTTACGCAGGGGTCCTTCCGGCTAGGCGCACATATGGGCCAACTGCATATAAGTCATCCTGATATTAGAGAATTCATTCATTGTAAAGATCAAGATGATACATTACAGAATTTTAATATCTCGGTTCAGATTTCAGACGCGTTCATGGACGCGGTTTATAATGATGATAGTTGGGACTTGATAAACCCAAGAAATTCTGGCGATGGTCCTGTCAACGAAGTCGTTGAAACGGTATCCGCACGGGATCTCTGGAACGAAATATGTGAGTCTGCCCATAAAACAGGAGACCCAGGGGTAGTTTTCATGGATAGAGTTCTGGAAACCCAGCCCAATCCGCAGATGGGTGATATTCAGACATCTAATCCCTGTGGGGAGGAATTTTTAGAGAATTATGGAAATTGTTGCTTAGGGTCAATCAATTTAGATAAGCATATTCTACCGGATGGGTTTGATTGGGAAAACCTTGAAGACACTGTTCGTGTGGCTGTCCGCTTTTTAGACGATGTTATTGAGGTAAACCAATTCCCGCTTCCAAAACTTCGGGAAGTTAATTTGGATACGCGGCGGATTGGTTTAGGTATTATGGGATGGGCGGATGCGCTAATTAGGCTGGGGTTACCGTATGATTCTTCGGAGGCCTTGGCGCTTGCCGATGAGGTAGGGAAATTTATTTATGATACTGCTTGGGATGAGTCGGCTAATCTGGCGGAAGAACGAGGTCCGTTTCCCCAATATGAGGATTCAGCCCTAAAAGCAAAAGGGATGCCGCCGGTTAGGAATGCGAGTGTTGTAACAATAGCACCTACAGGGACGATTAGTCGTCTGGCTGATTGCTCGTCAGGCATTGAGCCACATTTTGCTAACGCTTGGTGGTCAAATGTGCTTTGGAAAGACCATGAAGGTACCAGTGAGCGACTTTTGGATGCCCCAAAGTCTGTATGGGAAATATTGAGGGATAGCTTGGGCAATGAGGAAGAAGTACGGGATGTTCTTGGGAAAATTGCTGATAACCCTGATGATGCAGAGGATATTTTTAGTCGATACGGGCTAAATGCAGCCCTCTTTAGGACTTCGATGCTTATTGGAGCTGATGCACATGTCAAAATGCAGGCGACTTGGCAAAAACATGTGACTAATTCTGTTTCAAAGACGATAAACTTGCCAAATAAAGCGACACTTGATGATGTAAAAGAGGCGTACAGGCTAGCCTGGGAAACGAAATGTAAAGCGGTGACAGTATACAGGGATGGGTCCAAGTCTATGCAGGTTTTAGAGACAGGTAAAGATGGAGCTAAAGATCTGCCTTCTGAAGAAGACCTTTTGTTTCCAAGGACTAGACCTGATGTGGTACGAGGCGTAACAGAGCGGGTACGGACTGGTCATGGAACTATGTTTGTTACCGTTAATTTTGACGGATACGGGAAACCGTTTGAGTTATTTACAACGATTGGTAAAGCCGGAGGTAGCGAGCCAGCTCATTTGGAAGGCTTGTCTCGTATGGTATCTTTGGGACTACGCTCAGGGATAGCCCCTGAGGAAATCATTGATCAACTGAGCGGGATCACATCGGAACCTGTTTGGGATAATGGAGTCTTGATACGGTCTGCTGAGGATGGACTTGCTCATGTGATAAGTAGGCATATTGAAGGATTGGCTCCGTTAACCCGTGGAAATAACGACGAAAGTGGCGCACAATTGGGCTTATTTGCCGCTAGATCCCCAAAGAATGATAAAGAAGATTTGCAACAAGAGGCCAAGAGTGAATCTATTTGCATTAAATGTTCGGGACGACTTGTATATCAGGAAGGCTGTAGCCATTGCTTAGAGTGTGGCTACACCAAATGTGAATAACTCTTAACTATATAACATATCTACATTTGTTCAAACACTTAAGGTGTACCTGCTGGTATAGGTCTTTCGCCGTTTGTACTTTGGGGTATATCTGGTGACGAGTAGACTCATCCTCATACTTCTTGTTTATAAATGACGTGATCTTATACATATGCCCCGGGAGGTTGTTAGCAAAAGTATAAAGTTCGCGACATATATGCGTATAATAAAAGAGTTCCATTGTTTGGCAGTAAAAGGATCTTAATCCTAACTGATGTGGAGGTAGTCATGAAGAACGCCAAACCCCTTCTTGGTATCACTATGGGTGATGCTGCTGGTATTGGTCCAGAAGTCATCGCGAAGGCTCTGAAAGATCGCTGGGTATATGAGAATGTGAGACCATTTGTGATAGGTAATAGTTCAGCGATGGTTAGTGCAATTGAACTGGCAGGAGGATCTGGAGCTACTAATTTAATACATGATGTAGAAGATGCCAAAGGTTCTCATGGCATTATAGATGTTCTAGACATGGGGAATCTTGATTACAGTGTGATACAGCCTGGGGTTATTTCTGCAGAATGTGGCAGAGCGTCGGTAGAGTGGATACTGCGGGCTGGCGAACTGGCTGCAGCCGGTGTAATCCAAGCAATTGCAACTGCACCTATAAATAAAGAGGCCTGTAAGTCTGCTGGGTATACAGATATTGGACACATGGAAATCTTTCAAAGACAAACTGGATCTGATCAAGTCGCTACTATGCTTACTGCTAGACACTTGAGAGTAGTTCATTTGACTACTCATAGATCTTTGCGTGTGGCGTGTGACTACGTGACTAAAGATAATATTCTTGCAAAAATTGAATTGACTCATAGGAGCTTCCGGGAGTGGGGGTTTGATAATCCTAGGATTGGGGTTGCTGCGCTAAATCCCCATGCAAGTGATGGGGGGCTTATCGGAGATGAAGAGGATGTGCATATAAGGCCAGCTGTTGAGTCAGCCTGTTTATTGGGAATAGATGCTACGGGGCCTGTGCCTTCAGATAGTCTTTTCCCACAGGCTATCGATGGGAAATATGATGTGGTGTTGGCTATGTATCATGACCAAGGCCATATCCCTATAAAAGTGTATGATTTTGCAAGAAGCATTAGCATTAATTTAGGGCTTCCTTTTATTCGAACATCGGTTGACCATGGCACAGCCTTTGATATTGCAGGAAAAGGATCCGCCGATTCGGAGAGTATGCTGGAATGTATCAAAGTAGCTGTTTCTCTGGCGAGCGAGAGTAGGCTACCTTAGACGTTAGAAAAGGTCCGTCATTCTCTAAATGGGTGAAGACCTAGGAAAGGGCAAAAGACTATGGATATTGCGTTTATAGGCGGCGGAGTGATGGCAGAAGCGCTGATCGGGGGGATAATTAATGGCGGTATAGCATCTGGAGGGGAAGTTTTTGTCGGTGAGCCGATAAGCAATCGTCGTTCTTATTTGGAAAACACCTATGGATTAAGGGCTAGTAGTAACAATTCGGAAGTGATTAATAAAGCAGAATTAATCATACTAGCAGTCAAACCACAGATAATAAGTGGAGTCATGGCGGATATAAAGGACATTATTCAAGGTAATCAAACCATACTCTCTATTGTAGCGGGAACTAACTCTAGGAGTTTAAGAGAGGGCTTGGATCATGATCTAGTTATCAGGGTAATGCCTAATACACCCGCTCAGATAGGCAAAGGTATGAGTGTGTGGACCGCTTCGGAAGATGTCTCGGATGAGATAAAAGAAATCACCGGTGCCATATTGAATACTTTGGGCGAAGAAATATATGTTTCAGACGAAACATATATAGATATGTCTACGGCGCTGAGTGCTAGTGGCCCGGCCTATGTGTTTCTTTTCATTGAGGCCTTGATAGATGCAGGTACTTATCTTGGCATGAATCGTGAGATGACGAGACAGCTTGTACTACAAACCGTGATGGGTAGTGCGGAACTTGTTAAGGAAAGCGGAAGACATCCAGCAGAACTCAAAGATATGGTTACCTCTCCCGGAGGGACAACGATTGAAGCTATACGAGCCCTAGAAAGTGCGGGGTTTCGATCAGCCATATTCGATGGCGTTATTCAGGCATTCCAAAAATCTAAAGCCTTGGGAGGATAATTATTGAATATTTTCTTGTCGGAGTTTGTTCGCATATTGGGAACAGTCCTCTACGTTGCGATGCTTGGGCGAGTCATATTATCCTGGATTAATTTGGGTCCGAGAAATCCTGTTTCGGTCATTATTTATCAAGTAACGGAGCCAATTCTTCAGCCGATTCGTCGAGTGATGCCTAAGTTCGGCATGTTGGATTTCTCCCCCATGATCGCCATTGTACTTATAACATTTGTACAGAGAATACTTTACCGAGTGTTGGCAGGAAGCTAACTTTGGGAGAATGTTCATGTATTTGTGTTAATATGCCTGTTTTAAGGCTGGCTGGTGTTCATCGTGGGGCTCAATCGTCTGATTTAATTCCCTCTCGTAGAGAGGCAAGATCAGTTTGTATATGTTTGATTCGAATGATGTGCACATTCAGGCATGAGCAAGAGCTCCGCCGTCCATGAAAATAGTTTGGCCAGTGACAAAGTCGCAAGAATCAGACGATAGATAAACTAACAAAGCTGCAAGATCTCTTGGATGCCCCTTCCTTTTGGAAGGTAAATATCGTACTAGCAGTTCTCTTGCTGTTTCTTCCGTAGGTTCTTCTGTCGTAACCCAACCGGCGCCAATTCCATTCACTCGAATACCTTTTCTAGACCATTCAAGTGCGAGAGATTGAGTTATTTGGTGTATAGCACCCTGGGCTGCACAGGCGGCAACGGAATTAGAAAGCCCACGAGCGGAAAGTCCGGAGCCTATGTTTACAATGCGCCCTTTTTCTTGTATAAGCATATGTTTGCCAGCTGCCTGAGAAAACAAATATACGCTTTTAACGTTGAAATCCATTATTGCTTGCCATTCAGACTCCGTTACGTCTTCAAAAGGTTTCCCGAACTCCACGCTAGCGTTGTTAATGAGTATGTCAAGTCCTCCAAGTAATTCCAGAGTGGTGTCAATGGACTTAGTGACTTCGTAACGGTCAGTTAAATTAGTTGGGATAGTGACGGCTGTTCCTCCAACCTTTTCAACTGCATTTTTTGCTTTGGCCATATCTTCATGACCTGCGCCTACGATAGCAACATTTGCGCCGGCCTCAGCTAAGGCTTCGGCCAATGTTGGTGTCCACCCTCTATTGTCTGAGGTGATAATTGCGACTTTCCCAGTTAGATCCCATTCAATTGGTATAGGCATTTTTCCCTCACGAGTCGATTTATTCCTGTCTTGCCGTAAAATCGATCCTTTTTAGATTTCCAATGGAATTTCAGGTGCATATCCTGTGGGCGCGAATCCGCCAGCTAATCCTCCGCCATCAATGACAAACATCTCTCCATTCAGGTAATCTGAAGCCTCTGAAGCTAAGAAGACGGCCAAGGGGCCCATTTCATGTGGATAGCCGACTCGACCTATTGGTATGAATTCTCCCCTGGGTAGAGTGTCATTTGATGCGGCTGTACCTTCCGTAGGTATGTATCCCGGGACTATACATGCGGATACTATGCCGTATCTACTCATACTGGTTGTTATGGTACGTGTTAGTTGAAGGATTCCTCCTTTGCCGCAAGTATACATATAATTGTCCCGTCCTCCCCGGAATCCGAAGCCTGATGACACATTAATTATTTTGCCTCCGCCACGATCAACCATATGTTTTGCTACTGCTCGTGTACAATAGAATGCCCCTGTGAGATTGGTATCTATGCCGAGGTGCCACTCGTCATCAGATATGTCCCATATAGGAATGGAGCCTTGCCCCCTTACGATTCCAGCATTGTTAAATAGTACGTCAATCTTTCCAAATTGTGATAGTGCTTCTTCAATCAAATGATTAACCGACGATGAATTTGTTACATCGGTCGACACCGCCAACGCTTGTCTTCCTTCCTTCCGTATGAGATTAGCTGTTTCGTCAATAGGTTCTTGTCTCCTGGAAGCAACAATTACGTCTGCTCCGGCTCTAGCCATTGCTACAGACATCTCTCGTCCTAGTCCTGTTCCTCCACCAGTGATCACAACAGTTTTGTTTTCTAGGCTTAATTTTTCAAGCATTTCTTGTCTCCTATTTTACCAATTCCAGAGTAGAATACTCTGGTCTGGGAAGTGTTCGACATGAGTTATTAGATTTGCGAAGTTACTTCGCCTGCAGCAACTGTTATAGTTTCCCCAGACTTGGTCCTTAATTTCAAATTCCCAAAGTCATCCACATCCTCAGCCAAGCCATGAAGTATTCTATTCCCCCATGATAGCTGGATTTCTTTGCCTATTGTTTCCAGGTTCATTCTCCATTCTGCGGTTAGAGATTTTCCAGATATAACTTTACTATAAAAAAAATCGATATTTTCTAAAAGGCAGCGGAACACTACCTGCCTACTATGCTTTTTACCCGTTTCGTAAAACAGACTGGTCGCTATTTTTTCTATTTCACTGTGTTCTGAAACATTTAAATTAACGTTTATGCCGATTCCAAGAACTGCGTAATGTAGCATTTCGCTTTCCATAGCAGCTTCTATGAGAACACCTGCGATTTTTCGCCCTTTGGCCCTTACATCGTTGGGCCACTTTATAGTGATTTCTGGTACAGAAAACTCTCTAACGGTTTTAGCTATTGCCAATGATGCTGCCATGTTCATGTAGGGCAATTGGCCTATGGTAGGCTTGAGCAAAACTGAAAAAGCCAAGTTTTCATACTTAGGAGAAATCCATCTCCTATCAAAGCGTCCTCTTGCTGCAGTTTGTTCTTCCGCTAGGATTACCAACCCTTCGGTCTCTGTTGAATCGCCGAACTTTCGAGCTTCATCCATGGTCGAACTGAGCTGATCATAATGATATATGCGGTGACCAACTATCCTGTTTTGCAGAGCTGACTGAATGAAGCATGAATTGATATCATTTGTTGGGTTGCAGGCTTTCATAAGAGGGATGATACGAATGCCTCTTATTGGGTGTCAAGCGAGTCAATTGTCTGCCGAGGTCATTATCTAATGCCTTGTTATTTCTTGGCAACACGTACCTTGACGTCTCCTGCCCGTTCCTCTTGTAAAAGCATAGTAATCCGGGAATCTTTCTCAGACCAACCGCGATTAATAGCTGAAATCATGTCTTGGTATACTAAATTTGCCAAATTCATAGGCACGTCATAGTCTCTACCTAATTCCAAAGCGAGACTAACATCCTTGCGGGCACCCTTTAAGGTAAATCTGGGTGGATCGAATTTTCCTTGGAGATATGTTTCTGGCAGACTGACTTTCAAAGTGAGCCCCCTGCCTACACTACCATTCATGATAGCTTCAAGTAAGGTGTCTGGCTCAACACCTGCCTTAACACCTACAGTGAGACATTCTGCTAGGATCGAATTGAATCCGTAGCCTATGCAATTATGCATTAGTTTACAGATACTACCCGAGCCTATACTTCCTGCATATGTTGGTCTGTCTCCAAATGTCTCAAGAATAGGCTTATATTTGTCGTAAATGGCTTTATCTCCTCCGACCATAATTGCTAGTTGTCCAGACAAGGCACCGCTTGGTCCGCCACTGACAGGAGCGTCTAATACATGTGAGCCTATTTTGGAGAATTCTGCGAATATTTGTCGTATTAAGGAAGGAGAACTTGTGCTTAGGTCTATGTATGTACTCCCCGGTCCGATGCCTTCTATTATGCCTTTCTCTCCTAAAGAGACAGCGGCTACCTCAGTGGGTCCTGGCAGAGAGGTAAATACAACATCAGACAAGGCCGCTACTGTGGCAGGATCCTCTGCCCAGGTTGCTCCATTTTCAAGTAGTTCCGCCGCAGCGGCTTGGTTCAAATCATGGACTATGAGATTTTGTCCAGAACTAAGTATATTAGCGGCAATGCCGCTACCCATATTGCCTAGACCAATAAATCCTATGTTCAATTTAGTCTCTCCTTTCAGGGGAATGCTAAAACTAGCTTCTCTTGGTTATGTGTAGGGCATGGCCACCAATTGTTGACATAGATTAGCGAGATAGGGTTGCCATATTTGCGGTGGTTTTTCCATGACTTATCAAAATTGCTCGCGATTGGCCCAAGCTTTAATAAGATGATGAGCAATTGCTATTTTGCCTGGGACAGTAAGGTTTTTACTTTCCCCTCTCAATGCTAAAAGGACTTCATCACGGTTGAACCATTGGACATCTGTCATTTCTTCATTGTCTATTTTAATGTTTGTAGAGTCTGCTTCTGCAATGCAACCTATCATCAGAGATGAAGGGAATGGCCATGGCTGAGAAGAATGATATTTCACATTTTTGACTTCTATACCAGCCTCTTCCATGACTTCTCGAGCGACAGCCTCTTCTATTGTTTCCCCTTGGTCCATGAAGCCGGCAAGAGCAGAATACATGTTCATTCGAGAAAGCCTTCCCCTCGATTGTCCAAGTAAACATCTGTCATTTTGTTTATCTGTTACCACCATAATCACGACAGGATCCGTTCTTGGGAACTGTTGCGCATTACATTTCGAACACTGGCGTACTTGTCCCCCGCGCTTTTTAATTGATTCTGTCCCACATATAGAGCAATACTGATTTCGTTTGTGCCAATCAATCTGAGCTCTAGCTTGAGCGATTATCCCTGCTTCGGGTCCACACACGATTTCTCCCGCTGCACGGCATTCTTCAAATTGAAACTGCCCCTCCCGTTTCACGAAGGAGGAAGTTTCTTCGTAATTAGGCACATCAACCACAAATCGGGTTTCCCCATCTAAAATCCCCAGAAAAATAGGATCAGGTACTTCGTATAATTGTTGTGCCATGTCTTGGCTGACCCAAGCCAGTGCGGGATTGGGGTCAGTTGTGAGAAGTACGTTGAGGTTAGACATAATCAGAAACTTAGCTTGTCCATTCTCGCTTTGCTCTTTTATCCAAGTTTCGTTTCGTCTCTCTCGTTCACCGCGATCTATAGGGTTGTCTGAAAATATATGCGGGTCCTTCACAATAGCACTCCTGTTAATTTTTAGATGCTTGATTCTGTATCGCTTTTTGCCCGGCTTCAAGCGTGGCAACAATTTTATCAACATCAAAAACACATCCAGTCCATGTCCCTCCGGAAGCATTCTGAAGAGCAGCCCAAAGTCTGGAATCATCGGGTAGAGCGGAATGGGATTTAAGATCGTTTCGTAGATTGCGTTTCTTTAGTTCTTGTTCACCCCATTCGGCTCCATAATTAATGCTGTCCTTGCCTACAAGGTTTATTTCCCCCTCCAACTCAATCCGATCTACAATGATTTCGATTAAATCTCCGTCGTGAATCTTGCCGATTGGCCCCCCAGCGAGCGCCTCTGGTCCTACATGTCCAATACAAGCTCCAGTTGATACTCCAGAGAAGCGAGCATCTGTAATCAATGCGATTTCTTTTCCGTACGAAAGATATTTTAGAGCTACAGTAACTTGGAATACTTCTTCCATGCCGGTACCCATAGGGCCTCCACATATCATCACCATTATGTCGCCGGGTTTGATTTTACTACTGTCATCGCGGCTCTTAATTGCTGAGATGGCATCTCGTTCGGAAGTAAAAACTCGAGCCGGTCCTAATTTCCTGTACACTCCGTCATCGCCCACCACAGAAGGATCTATGGCTGTACTTTTAATCACGGAACCCTCTGGAGCTATGTTCCCAGACGGGAAGGTGACTGTACTTGTTAGTCCCTTTTCATGTGCTTTATGGGGTGACATAATGACATCGTCTGGATTTATGCCGTCAACTTCCCTGAGATGTTTACGAAGTTGACTTCTACGTTCAGAGTTTTCCCACCAGTCCAGATTTTCCCCAAGCGATTGCCCTGTAACTGTGAGTGCCGAAGTGTCTAAAAGCCCCATTTTTCTTAAGTGCAACATAACTTCGGGGACTCCGCCTGCTGCGTACATTCTGGATGTTGGGAATCCATTAGGTCCGTTCGGAAGTACGTCAACAATTCGGGGTGTTTCTTTATTAGCTCGATTCCAATCTTCTACGTCAATAGGCTTCCTCTTTGCAGCATGGGCAATAGCAGGCAGATGAAGCAGTAGGTTGGTAGAGCCTCCACAGGCCGCATGAACGAACATAGCATTCTGAAAGGCGGAGTCGGATAATATATCCTGCGAGGTTATGTTTGCCTGCTCTAGGAATACAAGTGCCCGAGCAGAGCGTTTTGCAATGTCCAACCAGGCTGGTGTACCGGATGGCGATATAGCCGAATGAGTAATGGCTAATCCCAGGGCTTCACCCACAACTTGGGAAGTACCCGCCGTTCCAAGAAATTGACATCCACCTCCTGGAGATGCACATGCCCTGCATCCCATGTCTTGTGCATATTCAAGGCTTACCTCTCCTTGGGCGAAACGAGCGCCTATCGACTGTATCATTGCAGTGTCTTCGCCATCGTCGTTAGCCAAAGTAGAGCCGCCGGGCATTAAAATCACCGGCTGTGTGTGCAGTCCAGCAAGTGCCATCATCATTGCGGGTAAACCTTTGTCGCATGAGGCTATTCCCATGACCCCTCTGGCGGTTGGCATAGACCTTGCCAATCTCCGAAGGACTTGTGCCGCATCGTTTCTATATGGCAAAGAATCAAACATGCCCGTGGTTCCTTGTGTGCGACCATCGCATGGGTCAGTGCAAAACATGGCAAATGGCACGGCGTTTAAATCGTGAAGTTCTAGTGATGCTTCTCTGACTAGAGAGGCCAATTCAAAATGACCAATGTGCAGGCCTAAAGCAATAGGGGTGCCATCAGGATTTCGCAAACCTCCAGACGTAGAAAGTATAGCGAATTGTTTTCGTAGTAGTTCGGAAGGATTCCATCCCATGCCGGCGTTTTGGCTCATTCCGAAATGGAATCCACTAGCATCGTTGATTAGAAAGTCTGATGTGTAAGGAAGCTTTCCTGATGGGCCAGCGGTTGTAGTAATTAACTCCCATGAGTCCGGATTGTTGGGAGAGCCTAGTATGTCATGGATAGAAATTGAGTTAGTTTTTTCGTCCATAGAACGGCTACTGGTCATTTCATTCTCCAAATTAAATTTTTCTTTTGATATTGAGAGACACTGATCAGTCATAGGGCCTATTTAATTGGTCAACAGGCGACCACATTATACATATGACGTCAAAGGCACGGGTACAGTGTCTAATAAGGAAAATTTTGATAGAATAAACTTCACATGTTTTCTGGAGGAGCCTTGCGAGTTATCTGAATTGGGACAGTCGTTGTAACTAGTTCATGCTGACAGGTATCATGAGTAAAATGCCTTCATAGAAAATGCGGTGGAGAAAGTGAACGAAAATAGGATTTAATTGGATCAATAATACTGATACGGAGCGTTGAGTAATGACAAGTTCCAAAGGGAATTCGACTACACTAATTAATAAAATTTCTTTGACAGCTAGTCAGACTGGCACAGAGGTGAGCTTGCCGGTCTATGACAAGTCACGATTGGAAGAGGTAGGCTGGCTCACCTCTATGACGCTGGTGTTGCTAGGTAACTATGCTCAAACGGGACATTTTGGCGGCCCTCTTGCCTATACACCGTTCACTGTAGCTACGCATCTTGCAGGACCGGAAAATGGCGGTCTACGGTTTGACTACCGTAGACCTAAACACCCCTATTCGGATAAGTTCATGCTTGCTGGGGGGCACAATGCTCCTGTCACTTATGCTCTATGGATGATTATGGGTGAGGCGATGGCGAGGAAATATGCCAAGACAGGAGATGAGAAATATAAAGTTGATCCTAATGTGGCCATGCTAGGCATAGATGCTTTAGGTTTCAGGAGAGGACAAGGCGCCTTAGACACTTTGCTCGCAGACTATGATCTAGAAAATCATCCACTCATGCAGCAGGCAGGCCTCCGTGGAATAAGGGCTCTATCAGGGCACTCTGAGACTACGGATGTTACGAACGATGTTAATGGTGGCCCTTCTGGAATTGGTATTGCCACGGCCGCAGGCAAAGCTGCTTTTTGGGATATGATAGGTGCCCCAGATGATTTAAAGGTTTTAGCAGTGGAAGGGGAGTTCGCCATGACTAGTGGTCACTCCCAAGAAATGAAGACTCAAGCAGTTGCGAATCAAGTTGGAAAGCGTCTCAGGATTTTTTTGTCTAACAACAATGCTGGAATTGACGATGAACTGATTGGTGGAGTGATTGGAGAACAATACGATTCCTATAAGCTTGAGGATCAATGGGCTTCATATGGTTGGAACGTTCTTTCTATCGAGGATGGGAGTGACTACGATCAACTTGTAGGGGCACTTAAAACCATGGAAGATTGGGATTCTCAAGATGGGAAGCCAATGATTGTAGTAGGTAAAACTGTAAAAGGGTGGTGGCCTGGGGCTATTGAAGGTCGTATTCCAGGATACGGGGATCAAATTGTGAGCTATGCAAGTCATCCGTACGGATTTTCCATGAACAACGATTATTTTCAGGCTTTAGCGAATACCTTTGAAAGCAAATTCGGAGTGGAGTTTGGTGGCATTAGGGAAGGCGCGGTTTCAGATTTTAGAGAACGCTTGATTCAATTTAAACAGAATATAGACATCGCTATGTCAGTATTGGAAAGCAATGGCCTCGGTGACTGGTTGGCAGACAGGCTAGTGGAGATAGGGGACGAAGTATCAGATGACATGCCACTGAGGATAGACCGTACCGTAGATCCTTTCACAGATTCACGGCTTGCAGTGTCTAATCTTCCTATGGAGCCTCAGGATGTAGTCAGTATAAATCCTGTGACCAAAGAGGAGAAAAATGTCTCTATTAAATTGTTTGAAGAGCCGGGTAATGTGCGTGGCACCAGAAGAGCTATTTCTGAAATAGTCAAATGGATGAATTATGTTACTGATAATCGATTCGTGATGGTAGCGGCGGATCTTGCTGATTCAATAAATGTAGAGCACGGATCTATTTGGGGCCACTACGACCCTATCACTAATCCCGTTGGAACTCGCCTCAAGGCGCCTATACAGGAAGCAGGGAACGCATCCACTGCGGTAGGGCTAGTTGGTCAATCAGCCTCTCTTGATCCTAATACACATGTTGGTGTTTGGGCATTAAGTGGAACATATGGAGCTTTCACTCCGCTGATGTATCTGCCGGCACGCGTTTGGAGTCAGCAGAACCAAGATAGCCCGTTCAGAGTTGGTGTACTGAATATACTAGCGGGCCATTCGGGTCCCGAGACTGCAGCAGATGCGCGAACACATTTTGGGATATTTTCACCACAAGTATGGAAACTCTTTCCTAGAGACCAGGTTATAACATTGAGTTTTTGGGATTACAATGATGTATCACCTGGTTATTTCGCTGCTGCCGAAATCGCGGCAAGGGATCCCAAGGTTGGAGTTATTGTACTTGAGGTTGCGAGACCAGACTTCCCTGTCGCCGATAGAAGCACTTTTGCGGATACTGATATCAAGGCTGCTGCGAAAGGGTTTTACGTAATTAGAGATTTTGATCCGAATAAACCCAAGCAAGGATATGTTTTGGTTCAGGGTTCATCCTCAACTGTGAATCTAGTATCTAAACTGGATGAACTAGAGAAGGTGGGCGTGAACGTAAAAGTAATAGCGACAATTAGTGAAGAGCTATTTAGGCGACAATCGAAAGAATATCAGAATTCAGTTTTACCATTGGCGTCCAAATATGACATGATGGTTGTCACCACTGGTACAAGGCGTATGTGGCCAGTGCAAAACGTTGGCCCATTAACAGATAAATACTCCTTGGTATCCGATTGGGATAATCAATGGCTAACGGGTGGAAGTGAGGCCGATGTCATATCTGAGGCTCATTTAGACGCGGATTCAATTTTTGAGGGAATTAAGCGATTTGCTGGAGATCATGAACAGAGGATTGCTGATCAGGCAAATGCTTTATCTGATCTGACATAAAAAAGTTCTTGGTTGTATATTGACGGGGCCTCTGAAAATCAGAGGCCCCGTTTTACGAGAGCCCTCTAAACATTAATTGTTCTTCAGGATTAATTGAAATCATAAGAATGGAAGGAGTTAGAAGTATGACTGGGGCTGATCTTATTGCGCGGATACTGAAGCAAGAAGGTGTCGACTTCATGGGAGTTATCCCTTTCAACACTTTGGAGGAGGCTGCGGCTAAGGCTGGTATAAGACCATTAATATTTCGTCAAGAACGCGTAGGAGTAAACTTGGCGGATGGCTACACCCGGGTAACTAATGGGAAGAAAACAGGGGTATTTTCCATGCAGGCAGGACCAGGGGCTGAAAATGCTTTTGCCGGCGTTGCTCATGCATATGCAGACTCGGTACCGATCTTACTGATGCCAGCGTCTAACCCGAGAGATCGCTCTGGTGTACATCCTACATTTAGTCCCAGCCGAACCTATGAATCAGTTACAAAGTGGAGTGGGAAAATTGATCTGATTGAAGATATACCTAACATGATGCGTCGCGCGTTTAGCCAGATAAGGCTTGGTCGGCCGGGGCCAGTTTTACTGGAAACTCCAATGGACATATTGAGAGGAGAGTTACCAGCGAGGAATCTTAACTACATACCAGTTGCGAGTCACAAGGCTCTAGGGGATCCTCAGGACGTAAAAACTGCAGCCAACATATTGCTTTCAGCAAAGAGACCAATCATTCAAGTGGGACAAGGGGTGTTATATGCGGAAGCCTGGGAAGAATTAAAAGAACTAGTAGAACTTACCCAAGTGCCGATTATGTCTACCATGGCGGGGAAAAGCTGTTTTCCTGAAAATCATGAACTATATTTGGGAGCAAGGTCAAGTACTACCACAGGAATGGTGGATCATTTTTTGAGGGAATCTGATGTTATTTTTGGAATAGGCTGTAGCTTTACGAGAATACACTATGGTGCCGATCAATTTGATAGCAAAGTGCTTGTACATATTACTAATTCGCAAGATGATATATATAAGGATTATTCTCCTGATCATGTCGTAATGGGTGATGCGAAGTTGATTATCTCTCAACTAATCGTGGAGATCAAAAAAACATTAGCTACTCAAGGTAAATCAAAGGCCGACAGGCAAGATTTTGCTTTAGAAATAAAATCTGTGAAAGCTGAATGGATGAAAGAATGGTTACCAAAACTGAACTCTGATAAAACTCCGATAAATCCTTATCGGGCCATTGCTGACCTTATGAAAGCCGTTGATAGAGAGAATACTGTAGTGGTGCATGATTCTGGAAGCCCTAGGGATCAGATGATGCCTTTTTATGAAAGCCTTACTCCTCATGGATTCATAGGCTGGGGGAAGTCCACTCAGTTAGGCTACAGCTTGGGGGTTTCCATGGGTGCAAAATTCGCGTCACCGGAAAAACTGTCCATTGCAGTTATTGGTGATTATGGCTTTGGCATGGTGGGTATGGATGTTGAGACTGCTGTTAGAGAGGAAATTCCCACACTTACTATCATTCTTAACAATGCCACTATGGGTATATATAGGCCCGAGCATTTTGCTACTGCACATGACTTATTTGGGACCAAGAACACAAGTGGTGATTATGTTAAGATGGCGGAGGCCATGGGTGCTCACGGGGAGCGAATTGTAGATCCTTCCGACATTATACCTGCCATTAAGAGGTGTGCAGGTATCACCATGCAGGGACAAGCCGCAGTATTAGAAATAGTGACTGATCCTAAGGAAAAAGACATGCCGTATAGGGGGTTTTGAGAGGTGATATGAATGCTCAGGGAGGTGCAATTATTTGCTGCAGATCGTCCTTTAGGGTATCCTTATCGACTGGATTAGTTCACGGTAGTTTTATCACTTTAGTTTAAAAATGGTGGAGGATTTTGTATGAACGCAATGCAAGCACTGGCAAGAATTTTAAAGGAAGAAGGGGTTGAATGGATCGCCTGCTTTCCTTCAAATGAGTTAATTGAGGAGGTCTCTAAGGTCGGGATCCGCACAATTATGTTCAGGCAAGAGCGCGGTGCGCTTATGGCGGCAGATGCGTATAGCAGGCTTAATCATAGGCAAAAATTTGGAGTCGTTATAACACAAGGAGGACCAGGCTCTGAAAATTCAATGGGAGGACTTGCTCAAGCTTTTGCAGACAATATACCTATATTGTATTTGCCAGCTGGTCCTGCACTAGGAGCACGATCTGTAAGGCCTAATTTCTCACCCGCGAGAACATATGATTCGGTGTCAAAATATTCTGAGGTTGTTTTTGATCCGAATTCGATAGCCAGTGTGATGAGAAGAGCTTTTCATAACCTTCGAAATGGAAGAGGTGGTCCCGTTACAATAGAATTACCGATGGATGTCGGAACGAAAGAAGTATCAGAAAATGCTTTGAATTACCAATCTCCAAAGAGGCATATACAGTCGCCTGCACCTAGTGATGTAAGCGACGCAGTTAGAATTTTGTTGGATGCAAAAAAGCCAGTTATCTGGTCTGGAATGGGCGTATTGATGGGTGATGCTTCCGAGGAACTCAGGGAATTTGCTGAACTAACAGAGATCCCAGTGTACTGTAGCATGCCAGGTAAATCGGGATTTGATGATCGGCATCCTCTGGCTTTGGGTTCTGGTAGCTCGGCGACGTCCCAGCAGGCTAGAACATGGCTACAAGAATCTGATGTTCTTTTCGGAATAGGCACCAGTTTAAGCAGGACTAACTATGGACAGCCAATTCCCGATGGGAAAATAATTGTACATAATACAGAGAGTATAGAGGATATAAATAAGGATTTTGGTGCTGATGTTGGGTTGCCTGGAGATGCGAAGGTCACCTTGCTAATGATGATCGAGGAAGTTAAGAGCCAAATTGGTGAAAATGGCCGTAGAGGCCAGACCGGTATTGCCGCTGAAATAGCCAAGATCAATGAAGGTTGGATGGCTAATTGGACTGAGTTACTTAATTCTGATGAAGTGCCAATTAACACTTATAGAGTGATAGGCGAGCTAGAAAAGATATTGGACCATGAAAACAGTATAGTTACACATGATGCTGGAGCTCCACGGGATACGATAATGCCGTTTTATAAGGGCACAACTCCACACAGTTATATAGGCTGGGGTAAAACAACTCATCTCGGATATGGAATTCCTCTAATGATAGGTGCTAAGTTGGCTAGGCCAGATAAATTCTGCCTTAATTTTATGGGTGATGGCGCATTTGGGATGTCTGGATTAGATATAGAAACCTCGGTACGTTCTGGAGCACCCATAACAACTATCGTTTTAAATAATGGTGCTATGGCTACTTATCCTGGTGGATATATGACTGCAAAAGAGCTTTCTGGGACTACATATATGACTGGAGATTACGCGAAAATAGCAGAAGGTATGGGTGCTGTAGGTATTACGGTCACTGATCCTTCGCAGATTGCGGACGCACTTAGAGATGCACAGAAACTCAATGCCGATGGGAAGACCGTTCTGATAGATGTGCATTCAAATACTGAGTCGAAGCGATCGAATTACAGTTAAAAAACATCTTAATTTTATTTGGAGCCGTTCAAAATTAGTTGGACGGCTTAGTGTTTTACATACGGGTTGGGAATGTCTTAGTTAATTAATTCGTTTAGCCTCTTGGCCATATCTTCCTTGCGGATAGCTCCTACCCATCTTTGTTTAATAATTCCTTCCTCTGTAATAAAGAAAGTAACCGGAATTCCAATGACGCCGTAATCTATTGTTATTGATCCCGTTGTGTCCGCACCATTTGGGTAGGTTATCGCAAATTCACGAAGATGATTTATTGAATCGGTTTCTGAATCTTGTATGGCCACTCCCACGAATTCCACTTTGTCCTGATAAGTTTTCCACATTTCCTGTAAAATCAATGCTTCTTGTTTGCAAGGCGCACACCAAGAAGCCCAGAAATTCACGACTACAGGTTTCCCATTAATATCCAATAAATCGAATTCATGTCCGGAGAATAATGTCATATTGAAAGGTGGAGCAGTGTTTCCGACCCGAGTTATCCCACTTCTAGATGTGACCGAAGACTCATTACAAAGCCCAATTCCGAATAATAGAGACATGAGTAAGATACAAATACTGACAGTAGTTATCACAAATATTTTTTTGTAGCTGCGATTTATAAACATGGTGAGATTGTAAGGTATTGAATTCTAATAATTAGGGTTTCTGAACTCTTGCAATAGATTTGGCTATTCTTATGAGATGCTCTTCAATTAATATCGGCTCCTCTTGGGCCACATCTTTAAAACGTGCCTGAATTACGAGAGTGAGTGGACTTTCATTAAAAGAGCAATCGAAATACAAGGATAGGGATCTTTTGTAATCCCATACGGCATCAGAAGGGTCTATGCCAGGTCCAGCCATGATGGTATCTGTTGACCATCCGCCCTTTAGTAAGTAGGCTTCGCTTTCATGTAAGTTTATCGATGTTACTGCGTCTTCTGGATTTGTCAGTCCTAGTTCTCGCATTGTTGGGCTGCCGAGGGGATCAAAATTTACTGGATAGGCTATTACAATAGTAGCATTTGAGCTTTCGTATATTAAATTTGCCCTTCTTCGGTTGTCTAAGGATATTCCCTTTATTATGAAATGTTCGGGAAGATTAGTGGGCGAGAAAGCATAGCCAAGAGCGTTGATTATTCCCTCAAATGAGATGTCATAGGTCTCATTATCACATGTTTCGTAAGGTACATCCAAAATGGAGTTACTCGTTTCATGCTCATTTTCAATTATTTGTGAACAGGCGAGTAATAATAGGGAATTTAGAAGTATCAGTGTACAGATGTGTCGCAGTGATATTCTCAAAGCTTGTACCATCCCCTCTAACGCGTAAAATTACTTTTTATGTTCATTTACAGGTTGATTTATCGAGTGCATTTCATTGTATGCCGAA
>CAZQPS010000043.1:0-14718 GCA_964595285.1 uncultured Dehalococcoidia bacterium
CCCAGCGTAGCCATCGTAAATACCGTGTATGTCTGCTAGGAAAAGTGCATCTAAACAACCACGTTCCAGAGTTTTAGCAATGTGAGTCCACATGACAAGATCAAGATATCCTAGTGACATCTTGTCCAGAGGGTTTTTCCACTGTCCTATAGCCTGAGAGTGTGGTGTGCATTGTGAAAATGCATTCAGATGTAGCATTTCTCGGTTGGATTTTCCTTCCACTAACTTATTGTAGGAATCTAAGTAGTTCGATTAGTCCTTGGGTAGCTGCCCTATTTTTTGTACGCAGCCGACGATTTCGATGTTCGGAAGTTTTAAAGTTCTCTCTGTCTTTACAGGAGAATCCTATGTACGTGGTTCCGACACCCGAAGTCATATTGTGAGTATCTAATTCTGAGTCGGTAATGGCGAGCCCTATATCAGCGCCAAATAACGACCTAATGGATTTGGCCATTTCCATTGCCATTACTCCACTTACCATGTCTCGGTTAGTAATGGCCGACTTGTTTAAGAAATTGGTAGTTATATTTCGTTGAGGCGCTACTAAGCCACCTAGGAAGTAATCTGAAGCGCCGGATTCTTCATTCAGCTTACTAACGATTAATCCGCATGTGAAAGATTCCATCACAGCTAGAGTTAAATTATTCTCTCTCAAGATAGATACGACTTTTGACTCTGGCGTGTCATCGTCTATGCCCCAAATGTTTTCATTACCCACTTTAGCGCGGATGTCCTTTTCCATTGTTTCGACTAGTTTTAAAGCTTCTGTCTCGGAGTGAGCAGTGGATATAGCTCTTAGATGTATCCCGTCTCGTTTAGAGTAGATGCCTAATTTGGGGTTGGTACTTTCAAATAACGGCGACAGCATTTCATCTAATTTGCCCTCGCTGATTCCGAAAGTTTTTATGTTACGCGTGATAATACGTATTTCGGCATTCATGAGTATTAGCTTAGGAACTACGTGATCTTTCCACATTGGTTGTAATTCATTAGGAGGCCCTGGCAGGGCAATTATGACGTGGCCCTTTTTCTCTACCCACCATCCTGGAGCCGTCCCAAATGTATTAGGAATACTGTTTGCAGAATCTATAAGTGTCGCCTGCTTAATGTTTGTCTTTGGCATGGAAGATCCCATATCCTTAAATCGTTTCTTGAGATCTTCTTTGAGATCAACATCTATATCCATGGTTTCACCTAGTACCTTAGATATGGACTCTCTGGTGAGGTCGTCTGATGTAGGGCCTAGTCCACCAGTGGTGATTGTGATTTCAGATCTCTCCCAAGCGGAAGTTATTATCTCTTGTAGCTGGTCAAGGTCGTCAGCTACTTTTGTAACCCAATTTACCTGAATACCTATCTTAGATAATTCTGATGCAATAAATGCAGAATTACTGTCAACAAGTTCACCCATCATAAGTTCTGTGCCAACAGATATTATTTCTGCGTTCACTAGACCACCTCAAAAGGACGAATGCATGGAATGCACTATAGCAACGTGCACTCCTTCTGTCATCTTATAGGCTTGTGAAACAGTTAATATATTCGGAGTAGTATAGATTAAATTGGGTCATTTACATCTAATTTGAATCGTAGGGGACTTCCGCAGAGAGTGCCTTGAATTTATCTACCCATTGGGCGTCCAATAAAAGCACAGGAACTACTGCCGTGTCAGTTTCGACTTTTGCATAATAAAATTTTTCATCTTTGGTCTTATTACCTAATCTAAAAAGAGAACCGTCTGTATATTTAGTGCCTCTTTCGGTCCTCCCTGCAAACCGGACTTCGATAGAAAAAGAATCGTCATCTATGCCCCATGGCGTGTAATCCCTGTCTGGAACACTTGCAACGGCTACTGTGATGTTTTTCGGACCTGAAACTAATCTGGATACGGGCTCCCATAGGTCCATGTCCACATCCACATAATCTTCATCAATTTTGTCATCTCTTACAGTCCATTCGTTGGTTTCTAAGTCTTGAGAAAATGAAACCATCCTAATTTTATCTTGTATGGCATTGCCGTCATACATATTTAGTTCCTTTATGATGTCCGGAGATCTGTCGACTGCCCATTTTGGAAGTGGCGGTTCTTTTGCAAGTCTGCTTATAACTTCTCCCCAGTTTGATGTTATTATGAATAGATCGTCAAATCCCAGAACCTGTCCGTAGACAAAATCACCATCTGTGGTCGTATCCCCTAGACGAAATTGAAGGGTTCTATTAGCTGTCAACCCAACATCAACAATAGTCTCTGGATTATCCAGTCCGTACTCTTCAGGGTTGTCTATGGTGGGTCTAAAAGATGTCAAATCCCTACGAGTTCCAGGTCCGCTAAGCAATAGAGTAATGCCACCCCATCTTGTGTGTGATGGTGGAATATCTCCTGGAGGATCTACAAACGCCCAGGTTCTTGAAGGAGTCTTGTAGAAACTGACCGAATTTGTAGCGTTAGTTACTGTAATTTTCACTATGTCTTCTTGAGCCACTTGATAGAACCAAGGTGAGCGTGGATTCCTTTCTGGATCCCCGACAAATGGATTAATCCAAACGACTACGCCAATGACACATGCTAATAATACAAAGGCTATGGTTACTTTCAAATTCACGACTTAGACTCCTGGTCAGCGCCTACGCCACCATGCATAGGCACCAAGTACAAGCATTATCATGGGAGGTAGAAACCAACTACTCCATTGTATGAATTCTCGCTCCCTCTTATTTACCACTAGTTCCCTATAGGGGAAAGGTTTCGTACGCGGAGCTATGAGTTCGTAGTCTTCCGCCAGCCAGTTGACTGAGTTCAAAAAAAAGTCGCTGTTGTCACTGCTACTGAAGAAGAATTTGTTTTTGGCAAAATCTGAGTCTCCAAAAAGAACAAATGTGGCAGTTTCATGTCTTTCAAGTTCGTCAATAGTTCCGGACGCCCTTACGACAGCAGCAATAGTAAACGGACCAGAACGATCCTCTTCAGGGGAGAAATTAACGTTTTCTGGATCCTTTTCAAGCCAGCTTGCAGGCGTAGTCATGGCCAGAGGGATTATCTGAATATATGGGGGCATCTCTTCTACAGGTATTAATGGCTCCAAGGCGGTTGCATCAGGAAAGAAAGAAACTTCTATTTGATCTGCTATGGGGATACCTTGAGTAATTTGCGAGGCGCTTGTGAAGTATTGCCCATTGGATTTCTGAAGAAGTGGTGTGAGTTCTTGGCCAGCTACGTTACTTACCACGTCAGCAATGGTGTTCCCCCCTATTAATATTCCCCACTGGGCGAAAAATTCCGCGAACGTTCTATGAGTATTCGGATCAAACAGTCCGACTAGGGTTCCGCCTTGTTTAGCATAATTTGAAAGAGCTTGCTGCTCTTCTAGGTCTATAGGATCAGTGGGGCCTGCGATGACAAGTGTTGCCGCATTTTCAGGTACTTGTCCCGTCTGTTTCAGATTCAGAGGTAACACTTGATAATTGTCTCTTTGAAGGCCTTGTATAGCAAAATCAAATCCGTCGGTTGGATCACCTACGATACCAGTCATAAGATCTCGAGTGGAAGCAGCCTCACCGTGTCCTGTGAGATAATACACAACTTTCTGTTTCGTTCCGGTCACTATCAGAATACTAGTGATAAAAGAGTCCTCTGTAAATGTCTGCGTCTCTTGTAGGGTTTGGTCCACTAGATTTTCGAAGATTATTGCGGGATATGATGTAACTCCAAATTGTTGTGCTATGCTTCGTTCAAGTTCTGGATCTATAAACCGATAAGTAAAGTTTGAGCTTCTTCTTTGGAACTCGTTTAAAAGGTCTTCTGCTTGTTGTTTGGCAGCCTCTGTGCCCGTATTTCCTGTCGGAGCAAAGAAAGCGTTGGCTCTCACCATTCCATCCAGGTTGTTCAAAATCTGCGTAGATTGCTCTCCAAGCGTGAAGACCCTAGTCGCTGTAACATCAATTCTAGTGGGGGTTCTGTATAATAAAAAATTAATTAGGATGATTGCTATGAAAAAGGCTACTGTCATAATGACAACATTGCTACCGTAACGGCCTTTTCGACCTACTAGGAAAATCGCTATCGCACGTGGCGACAAGACAAGAGCCATAAATATAAGTATGAACCCTACAACGATGACAGTAATGGAAAAATCACGAATCTCGATTATCAGAAAATGTAGTATGGCGCCTGTTATAAGGGCGATTATACCTGCAGCAGCAGTGACAAAACTCCACAATCCAGGCGATTTTACAGAATCCATCACTAAGGCCAAAATGCTATCTCTGTTTTGCGTTCGTTCGTTCATACTATCTCCATCTTCGGGTTTCTAGCGAACGGACCGTTATGAATAGAAATACGGCTATGACGCTAAAGTAGTAGATTATGTGACTGGTATCCAGAACTCCTCTAGCGAAATCACTAAAATGAGAATTCATAGATATACCAGCGATTACTTCAGCGGAAACGCCTTGCATAAGATCACCGCCCCGGTCTATGAATGAGAGGACAAGCATGAGGCCTATTCCTACCACCGCCGCCACGATTTGGTTACTAGAAAATGACGATGCCATTAAGCCTATAGCTAGCGCGGCTGCTCCAAACAAAAATAAACCCAAGTACGCACTCCAGAGGGGCCCCCAGTCGGGTTCTCCATATGCCCAGAGTAAGATTACATAATAAAGCATAAACAAAAGCGTTACTGAAAGAGTTATCAGGCTGGCAATGTATTTTCCCAAAACGACTTCCCAATCTCTAACTGGTGAGGTTAGAAGGAGTTCTAATGTGCCTAATTTTTGTTCCTCAGCTAGCAACCGCATGGTGAGTAGAGGAGCGAGGAAAACTAGAAATAAGCTGGCCCAGGTGACAAGTCCTCTTATGCTGGCCTCTGCGAAAGGTCTAGTTATGTCAAAAACGAAAAAAATACCTGTAAGTACCAAAAACATGGCACCTACTATATACGCTGTGGGGGTAGAGTAATAAGCCCTAGTTTCTTTCCAGGCGATTGCAATAGTATTTTTCAATATATCCATTCCTCTCTGGGATTTACGTATAAAAAATCAATCTGACTGTGAAACTGCTTGATCATCAGTTGTAACCTGGAGGAATATATCTTCCAGCGTCATGCCTATGGATTGAAGCCTTAACAACTCCCAGCCGCCGCCTATAACGGTTGAAGCAAGTAATGATCGTACTTCCATTCCAGGTTTAGTTGTAATCGTGAATGTTGTGAGCGCTGAACTTTCTACATACCTTCGCTCTATTTGTTGGACACCTTCTAAGCCAGAAATGGTCGTTTCTATGTCTTTAGATGGTCCTCGCACATCTATTTCAATTTGTTCAATGCCGCTTAGTCTGGAAGCTAGATTGTCAGGCGTGTCCTCTGCGACTATTTGTCCTTCATGAATTATGATAACTCGTTCGCAGACCATACTTACCTCTGGCAATATATGAGAGCTCAATATCAATGTCTGTTTGCCACCAAGACCCTTTATGAGTTGTCTAGTTTCAACAACTTGGATAGGGTCAATGCCAATGGTTGGTTCGTCTAAAATGAGAATGTCTGGTTCATGTAGTACGGCCTGAGCTATTCCTACCCTTTGCTTGAATCCTTTGGAGAGTTTGTCTATGTAAGTGGATTGGTATTCTTCGAGTCCTACGGTCTCGATCACCTCACTGATGCGACGGCTAAGATATTCGGGTGACATTCCTCTTATTTTGCCCATGAATCGTAGATAATCGGTCACTTCCATATCTGTATAGAGTGGGACTGTCTCCGGTAGATAGCCAATATGCCTTCTAGCCTCAAGAGAGTTTGCCACTATATCGTATCCAGCGACCGTTATTTTGCCCTCGGAAGGTGGTAGAAATCCAGTAAGCATTTTCATTGTGGTAGATTTCCCTGCACCATTGGGACCCAGCAAACCTAGAATTTCCCCCGAGTTTACAGAAAACGAAATATCTGTGACTGCAGGAAAGTCTCCATAATATTTGCTGAGATTTTCAGCATCTATTGTAGCACTCATTGTTCAAGTCCTCTTAGCTGAAACTTATAGCTCCCGCTATGGCGGCGTTAGTCAATGAATTCTATAACATGTTCCTATAGCCAATCAATATATATATTGTGCCTCTTATCGGGTGATGTTAACCTAGTGACTCATCATAGCCTACTGACGTTGGGAGGATGGAGACTTTGCATCTGGTAATTGATGGATATGGTGCCGACGAGGCTATTTTACGAAATGTTGACCTAATATATAGGTTTCTAGATGAATATCCTGATTCAATAGATATGACTAAAATAACTAGTCCTCAAGTGTACACATACCACCGTCAAACCAAAGAAGACTGGGGAATATCTGGGTTTGTTCTGATAGCTGAAAGTCACATTAGCATACATACCTTTCCCGATAGAGGATACTTGAATGTAGATATTTTTTCTTGTAAAGATTTTGATGCAGAGTCATCGTTGAATGATGTCAAACGATTTTTTTCGCTATCGGATACGAAAATGTGGCAATTGGATAGAGGTATTGATTATAGTCGACCCATTCAAGCCTACGGTGGAATGGTAAGTGAAAGAATGAAAATCAACCACAAATCCACGGACTGATAAGGGAATTTACGCAGGTCCTTTTTGGAATTGTATATCTGGGTGGTAATTGGAATATGGATGACAGGGAATATAATTGGCTTGGAGATATTCCTCTACAATGGGATACTTTCTTAGACACCCCGCCAGAGGAATCAGATCCTGGGTTGGCTAAGTTTTTCGTGATTCCCATCCCATACGATAATACAGCTTCCTTCCGTGGGGGTTCTAGATATGGTCCCAGAGCTATTATTGAAGCGTCTAGGCATCTAGAAGACTATGAGTTGTACTTAGGCAGAGATGTATCCGTGGGAGGGATCCACACGACTCCTTCCTTATTGCCAGATGTTAGTGGCCCATTGGCAATGATCAAAAATGTAAAAACTGCTGTTCGTGCCACAGTAGTAAATGGGAAAACACCTCTGCTACTTGGGGGCGAGCACACAATAACTATAGGTGCTGTTCAAGCGTTAACAGAAATTTATAGTGATCTGACCGTGCTTTACTTTGATGCTCACGCTGATATGAGAAATATGTACATGGGCAGCCTCTGGGGCCATGCCACTGTGGGGCGGCGTATATCGGAGATAGGACGGTTGGTGGAAGTGGGCGTAAGAAGTATCAGTTCAGACGAAAAAACGTATGCTACAGAAAATAAAATACCTATATATTTTATGAACGAAGATTGGCAAGACATGGATGCTTTATGCAATTCAATCTCTTCTAGGTTGTCTGATCATGTCTATATATCGGTTGATTTAGATGTTTTCGACCCTTCGGTCGTTTCAGCAGTAGGGACTCCAGAGCCTGGAGGAGTTACTTGGGATCAGATGATGAGATTGTTGAGCTCCGCTGCATTCGGTAGGCAGATAGTTGGCGCAGATATTTGTGAACTAAGTCCTGAGGAAGGCCCGGTTTCAAGCGCATCTACTGCAGCAAGGCTAGCATATTTATTAATGGGTCATGCCAGTTGATGGATTTGTGGGGAAAAATTCAGCAGGCGTTAATTCGTTAATTGGTCACCATTAGGTTACCTCGCTTGATTCAATGGCGGTTCGTATTTATAGGCGGGTGCCTGTAATAATTCTTGATCCAGAATTACAGAAGATAATATATGTCTTAATTGTCTACGTAACCTACTCAGCGGATGATCAGGGAACCGGACGTCGTATTCAGAGTTTTCAGAAATGTTTGCCATTTGTCTGGTCACGACAGTTTTGTTGTAGGGATCAGCAGACCATCCCTTTAGACTTTGTGATTGCTCGTTCACTGAGACTGTGCCATCTCGTACCTTTTCAGCCAGAATCTCCGCTTCTCTAAATCCTATTTCTGACTTTTCTAGGCACTGAACGCGAATGACATAGCTGTAGTCTCTAAATGGGAATGTGATAGTTCCCACATAGGCGGTGCCTCCTTCTTCTTGGGGTGTTTTCATAATCTGATATAGGAAGTGGAGTCCACTTTTTTCCATTGAGTCAACTTGTAATATTGCTGCATTATTGAGCTCAGCGAAATTTCTGTAGAAAGACCTGATTTGAGTAATTTCTCCTGTGTCGGCCTCAATGTCAGGGACTTCCTCATAAAAATATAAGGTCAGATTATCGCCTTCATCGGTTAGCCAAGATCTGGCATTTTCATTTTCATCTTGTGACCGCAGCCCCAAGGTATTAAAGTTTAAGGAATCAAGTGAAGGCATGGGAACTCCATCGGATGGGTCCGTATACTATGTCTATAATATCCTACCTAATTGACTACCGCTATGCCAATGGCATAGTTGTCAAATATAACTTGATAGTTATGGTTGGTTTTGCTAAGAGGTTAATTAGAACCTTTCAGGGAAGAGAATCGTTTACGGACTAAGGTATAAGAACTCTTCAGTAATTATAAAATTGTAAAATGAGTTAATTTATCCATGGTAGAATGTACGTGGTTTGTTTTTTGCCATTGAAGTTATGTTTGGAGATCGTCATGAACCCAGGAGGGAACCTTATATATTTGGACCACTCCGCCACTACTCCGGTTCGTAAGGAAGTATTGGAGGCTATGTTGCCATTTTTCACTGAAAGTTATGGTAACCCATCCAGTATTTATACTATGGCTCAAGAAGGTCGTAAAGCTGTTGATGATGCGCGAGAAACAATTGCTAAAATTATTGGAGGACGTATTAGTGAAATAGTATTCACTAGTGGAGGAACGGAATCTGATAACGCTGCTCTTAAGGGCGTTGCGTTTGCTTTAAAACATGTTGGCAATCACATAATTACCAGTAATATAGAACATCACGCAGTTTTACATACATGCCACCAATTGGAGCAATTTGGCTTTGACATCACATATTTGCCTGTAGATAGAAATGGTTTGATAAACGCCTCTGATGTTAGAGATGCAATAACTGAAAAGACAATATTAGTTAGTATCATGATGGCTAACAATGAGATAGGGACTATTCAGCCAATTGATTTGATTGGTAAGGAAATAAAAGAGGCAGCCCGTGAAAATAACCAGGCGATTATGTTTCATACAGATGCTGTCCAAGCTGCTGGATATTTAGATATTAATGTAAAGGAAATGAACGTAGATTTGCTTAGCTTGTCGGCCCATAAATTTTCAGGTCCGAAGGGTGTAGGTGCTTTGTACATAAAGCGAGGTACTCCCTTTGAGGCCCAAAATTTGGGTGGTGGGCAAGAGAGACAACGCCGCTCCGGTACAGAAAACGTACCTGCCATAGTGGGAATGGGAGAGGCTTTCCGACTGGCTACAGCCGAGAAAGAACAAGTCAGTCGCAGATGCACTTATTTAAGGGATAAGCTAATAACCATTATTCAAGAGAATATACCAGGCACGCACCTTAATGGACATCCGACACTTCGCCTACCTAATAATGTTAATATTTCCTTTGAGAACGTTGAAGGTGAACCTATTCTCCTTGGCCTAGATTTTTCTGGCATTTATGCTTCTAGTGGTAGCGCTTGTTCGTCTGCGTCTTTGGAGCCTTCTCACGTCCTGCTGGCTATAGGACGTCAGGCAGATTTGGCCCAGGGGAGCGTTAGGATTACTCTGGGACGTGAAAATACAGAGGAAGATGTTGACTATTTCTTATCCGTTCTTCCAGACCTAGTAGCAAGGCTGCGGGGGATGCCTTCATTATCGACCGTTGAATAAATTTGAGATTAAGAGTTTCATATGTTTGTTGGTTTAAAAATTAGGGGAAGTTTGTCTGAAGATATTAAAATACTAGCTGAATTAAAAATGGTATGGCATCTCATTTGCTCTAAGGGTTCTCTATTTGTAATATTGATTTTGCCATTTTCACTCATGTTAATTGCATGTGGAGAAGATGATGCTCAGGTAAGTCAACGGGGGCGAAGTCTTGAGATACATGCTTCCCAGCCAGTAATACTCCAGAGTATGGCTTTTTATGATACATCTGGTGACTTGCGTGTATTACGGCCTAGAGCTTCCAACAGACAACTTGCAGCTGTTAGCGTGGTTTTGGTCAATAGGACAGCTCTAATAACGCCTTTGCTGGTCGAGCCTGATGCGGCACAGATTGGTGATAGACGAGGCACAAGAATTGACGCGCTTGATCCATTTGAGATGTCTAAGCCGCTTGAAACTACGACTGATAAATTGGAATTGTATAGTCCATTTATTTGGGGAGAGATAGAACTAGGTAGAAATACACAGGTGGAAGGGTGGTTGGTTTTTGATGTTCCCAAGGGCTTAATATTGGGTAGTTTATGGTGGGAAGAGATAGATTCTATGGTAGTGGATTACATTGATTACTATCGTGGGCGCAGATAGAGTATATTTTGGATTAGAGTTTTTGTAACTGGTTATTTGAAAAAACGACTCTCTGTCTTCTTGATCATTTGAGGGACGTTGACATGGTTTATATATGGGAAATACTATATTCCAAGGGCATTGTGTGTATTGGCGTTTAAGGGAGCGGATGTGCTCCGGTGGGTTCCACGGACTTCAAATCCGATGGCTCCGGCCCTGCGGTCGGAACGGTGGGTTCGACTCCCTCCCGCTCCCGCCATATCACGGTCGATTCAGCAATTATTTTCCGAAAGAATAAGATGGACAGGAGATGGCGCGCAGAGGTGATTTCTAGTTATTTAATTCAGAAATGGATTCCTATGCCTGCGAATGACTTACAATGATTTTGCCTAGAAGAGTCATTGTAGGACTTGGATTAGTGGTTTTCGGGCTGATGGCAACGATTGTGGCACTAAGTGTTGTCTTGTTGGTCGTTTCCGATAACAAAAACGATCGACTGGGAATACAAATTCAAGTATTGAGTTCGGAGCTTGGAATTCAATCTGATGAATTAAGGCGTAGCCTTGAAGAACACCAAATGTTAAAAGATCATGTTGCATCTAGCAGTGCGTACCTCTGTAATTTTGCGAGCCAACTCGAAGGTCTTCACAGTGGCCAGTCAAAAATCATTGAGAAAAGATATACGGACTTCCTAGCTTCTATGTTAGAGCATCTACCTCCTGAAGAGTTAGGCGTATCTGACCCTTGTTACAGGGAGATGGAAAGACTGGGATTGTGGCCCTTGCCGCTCAAGGGATTTTAGAATAGTTTGTAGACTTATATAGAATCTATCCTAACTGTTTGGGAATACAGGGAATTACTTGCCTTCTTTTGAGAGTTGCCAGGAATCTCTCTGTTCTCCGTACCATGAAATGTCCACAGGGCCTGCGTAAGGTTTTATATCAAATCTGCATTCACCCTCTTCGGTCATTCTAGGGTCGCCTCTTTTTACCAATTCTGCATATAGGCGATTTTGTAGGGTTTTTTTAACTTTGCTTAATGACAAATCATTGGCGAGATTTATCATGTGGTTTGGATCTTTCTGAATGTCGTAAAGTTCTTCAGCAGGTCGTTTGCCAAAGCATAAATCAAAATTTGGTTTCACATTTTCAGAACTTCTGTTAAGGAGGATCCACTGCTTGGTAGGTCCTCCGTCCCAATCTCCATAGACAGCTCTCGTTGCCCCGGTCATGTAGTAATAACTGTAAGCTCCTTTTTCTAAAATTTCCTCGGTATTGGTTACGTTGGGATCCTCTAGTCCGTCCGGAGACCCCATAGGCCAACGGTCTGGCGTGAAATTACGTATGTATAGAAAATCCTTGGTTCTTATGGCTCTGGAAGGGTAGGGTAGGCCGCCTTCTCGGGCATAACCAACGTGTCTTTCTCTTCCAAGTATAACGTAACTATCCGTAGCATCCGCACTGTAATCAGCATTATTTTGGACTAAGGGAAGTAAGCTCTCTGCCATATTTGACGGAATAGGTTCGCCTGCTGCATCTAGAAACGTAGGGGCAAGACTCATGAGATTGACGACGGTGTTGATTAACTGACCAGATCGGATTTTGTCGGGCCACATAGCTGCCAGAGCGACCTGGCTACCAAAGTCATAGAGATTACATTTGGCTCTGGGGAATCCCGGTATACCATGATCGCCACTCATGACGACAAGGGTGTTTTCAAGCAGTCCAGCATTCTCAAGTTCTTCTAGAATAACTCCTGCACCGGCGTCAAAGGCCTGTGCTTCACCAAGATAATCATTGAAATCTTCTCTTACTTCATGAACATCAGGTAGAAATTCCGGCATTCGACCTTCAAGTCTGTCAGGGTTCAATCCCCATAATTCCTTGCCTGAACCTTGTTGCCATTCACGATGCGTATTGACGGGGCCCCACCAATAACAAAAAGGGGAGTCGTCAGGAACATCTTGCAAGAAAGACAGAAAATTGTTCCGAGTCTCGTTCAACATGGCAGATTTGGCTTCGTCTTTATTCATGGTTGCCATTAGCCTCGTGACATTTTGGGAGAATTCTCCAAATTTGTTTCCGAAGGCCTCATATCTTGTTCGCTCGCCGCCATATGGGGAATTTTCATATTTGCCAGGAGCCCAGGCCTTGTATGTATACCCTATGTGATATCCGGTGTTTTCTAGCATAAGAGGGTAGCTAGGAATCGATTGGTCCCAAACTGCGCCCTCAAGGATAGCGCCCAGCCCAGTTTCCCAGAAATATGTACCGGATAATATAGAACTTCTGCAGGGCGTACAGCTTGGAGCTGGAACGAAGGCGTTAGTGAACAGGGCGCCTTCTGTTGCAATTCGATCGAAATTAGGGGTGTGAATTAATCCATTCACTGATTGTGTTCCTTCTATGCTTGCGTAGGCACTTGCATATTTACCCCAATCGTCAGCAAACAGAAAAACTATGTTAGGCCGCTTAGTTGAATTTGACATTTACTTCCTCACAGGAAAATTGCTTTTATTGTGTGATGCTTTATGTATTTACAGTTGAGTGAGACAGTTTTAACATTTGGTCGCCCTGATTGCAATATTGGCGTTTTCAGTTGGTATTTGAGTTTTTTGGAAAGAGGTATGTCAGTTTTACAGATAAATATTAACGAATATTCGATAATTGAAGGTAGCTTTTATGCCTATTAGCCTCTCTTTAGTAGAAAAGAGACAGTTTTGAATTAGATTTTGAAAAGGATATAGGAATTGAGTAAGAGATTAGAAGGGAAAGTTGCGATTGTGACAGGAGCTACGGCCGGAATGGGGAGGGCCACTGCTGAATTGTTTGCCCGTGAGGGTTGTAAGGTAGTTTTGGTGGCCAGAAGGCAAAAGCTTGGAAATGAGATTGTTAATGCGCTTTGTAGTCAAGGTCTGGCAGCAGTTTTCATAAAAGGGGACGTTTCGAGTTCCTCGGACATCAGGATGGTTATTAAAGAGACTATAGCGAATTTTGGAAAGATAGACATATTATTTAACAATGCTGGAGTGAATAATAAAGGGGTTAGCAGACCTGACCAGGAGTCGGAAGATCAATGGGACGCGTTAATGAATGTTAATTTAAAGTCCGCGTACCTGTTCATAAAGTATGTCGCTCCGGTTATGCGTGAAAATGGTGGAGGGTCAATCATAAATAACTCGTCTGTTCTTGATTCTCTTGTGGCTGATAGCTCGTCAACGTCATATCATGTATCGAAAGGCGGCCTCAAAATGTTGACAAAGAAATGTGCCGTTGCTTATGCCTCGGATAATATCAGGTGTAATTCGATCCAGCCAGGTGCTATTGCTACGGAAATGTCTTTGGTTCCATGGGATAATCTAGAAGATCCTGATGTTATCCAAGGGAGAGAGAGGATGCAGCCATTGGTCCGCATGGGTCATCCGAATGATGTTGCTTTTGCTGCCTTATATTTCGCATCTGACGAATCTGCGTTTGTCACTGGTGCTGAGCTTCTGGTAGACGGGGGACAGAGCGTAAAATACAAGTAGAAAGGCATGCCGAATAATGGAGATCATGACCTGTTGGATTTAGGGGAAAAGAGCATCCGTTTGGTCACTGATAAATTATGTTTTAATTTTATGTAAATAGAGAATAAAGGAACAACAATAAAGATGCTTGTGTGACACAGCTTGACCAGATGTACGTCCATTGTTAATCTGGCATGAGCGCACAGTTATAATTATTAAGAAGTGGTGTTATGATCGGAGTATTAACTCATCACTGGGCTAGAAACGACAAGGTTAATGAGGCAAGGCATTTGCTCGATAGGAACGGGGAGGCTCAAAGCAGAGCTCCAGGCTTTGTGAGTCGTGAAACGTTCTTGTCTTTATTGGATCCTACCAAGATAACCACTATGGTTAAATGGGAGAGCGAAGAAATATATAAGTTATGGAAAGAGAGTCCTGAGAGAGTTGAAGTTATGGGAGGAGCAGATGAATTTTGGTCCAAACATCCGGAGTCTGAGCATTTTCAATTCGTAAAATAGACGGTATTCGATTTTTTAATCGATATAAAATTATTAACTAGAATAAAAAGGGACCCAAGCAATTAGCTTCGGTCCCTTTTTATATGTGTATTTCAGGTCTAGGATTTTGTGAGCAATATTTCCAGAACTTCTGGAGTTGCTTGCATAGCTTTCTCTCTTAGTCTTTGTTCGTTCAAGCTACCTAAGGGATGAGGCAAGACTACGAAAGGATAACCTGGTATACCTCTGATATTGGACATAGCTTTCCCGCTCGATATAAATGGCTCTGTACAAATTACCGCAGTTGGTATGCCATGATTTTCAAATGTGATACCGTCGTGCACACTGCACGATGAGCAGG
>CAZQPS010000044.1:0-37628 GCA_964595285.1 uncultured Dehalococcoidia bacterium
TGATGCCTCAACAACATAACCAGCACTTGAATAACCCAATGCTATTGGCTGGGAAAGTCGTCCTTTAGCAGAATCAAAAGCGGATAACATGCCATCGCTCTTTGCCTTTTCTACAACTTGTCTCACCAAGTCAGGACGTTCCAAAGCCTTGGATAAAAGATTTTTTTGTGCAAATTCCAGAAGAGCTCTTTCGGTTCCGACAGACACTAGCGACGCCATGTTTTTAACCAAGACTTGCCCAGGAGCGATAGAAGGCACAGGAACGTCAACAACGGACACTTCTCCGCCTTTTAAATTTTGTATAACTTGCTTCATTTGAAGTACGTCCTATTTAATTGCTTCTTTTAGTTTAGATCGTTGAATTCTTTTGAGTATATGACCTTAGCGAACATAATTCGATTTTCCAAAAGCTATCAATCACTTATCCATGAAACTCTGGTGCCAAAGCTCCAAAGTTAACAACTGCCAGATTTGCATAGCCCAATCTCGCTTACCCCGCTGATGATCCATCAACATATTGGAAACCGTTCCACTATCAAAATACCCTCTTTCTTCAATTGATTTAGGGTTAAGCAAATCTGAAACCATATCTTTCAAGTCGTGAGAAAGCCACTTATCTATAGGCGCACCAAACCCCGCCTTAGACTGATTCAAAACTTTTTCAGGTAGTATGCCGTCCATAGCTTTCCGCAATATATATTTCGTCTGAGGTAGTACAGATCCTTTTAATTTCATATTCGGTGACACGTGCTGGGCAACAAATTCAACTAAGTCCTTATCTAGAAAAGGTATTCTAGTCTCCACAGATGATGCCATGCTCATCCTATCGTTATACGTCAAATTAAGACTTACCATGAAAGTTTTTACATCGAGATATAGCATTTGATTCAGAAAATCAGCGTGTGATACGTTGTTGAAAAATGCGAGATGCGTCTTCCAAGATTCGTAGTCAGCAGTTTCAGTTTTCAGTTCCCTTGAATAAAGATTGCTTTTCTGTATGTCATCTAAATAGGTGCAATTCATCAAAAAAGCATCTCTATCCGACATTGACCCACTCATCACCATTTTTTTAATCAAGCGCAATTCGTTTTTAAACGGTGTGCCTCTCATAACCGGTAGAGAGGCTATCCCTGGGGATAAAATGCTTTCTCTGACAAACCCGGGTATTAGTTTGTAAAATTTCGCCCACTTATATGCATAATGTTTTCTATATCCTGCAAATAGCTCATCCCCACCAACTCCAGACAACATCACTTTAAGATTTTTCCCAGCCTCCTGACAAACAAGATAACTCATTATCGCTGCAGGATCCGCTATCGGCTCATCCAAGTGCCACGCGAGTTTGCCCATTAGATCTGCTACATCAGGCTCTACTATTATTTCATGGTGATCGCAACCGAAATGATCTGCGACCATGCGGGATAACTTAGGATCATCCAGAGAAGACTCTCCCACAAGGTCCTTTTCAGGAAACACTATGGTATAAGTGCTAACCGGATCATTAGAAATAGATGCCATTTGTGAAACAATCGCACTCGAATCCAAGCCTCCGCTCAGGAAAGCTCCAACAGACACATCACTTATCATATGATCAGATACAGACTGTCCAAATAGCCGCCTAACTTCCTTCACAACTTCATTTTCATTTTTTAAGTACCGATCCGAATGATCTTCTGCCGGGAAATCCAAATCCCAATATTTATGCAAGGTAAATTTGCCAGACTGAAAGGTCGCATAGTGACCAGCTGGCAGTTTTTTTACCCCCTCCAAAATACTATTCGGCTCTGGAACCCATAAAAACGTCATATATTGATGTAAAGAAGCAATATCAAGCCTAGGTGAAAAACCAGGTAATACCTTAAAAGTCTTCATTTCGGATGCAAATGCTAATCGACCATCCTTGAACAAATAGTAAAAAGGTTTAATGCCAAAATGGTCACGGACAAAGAACCAAGAATCGCTGCGCAGATCATATATCGCAATGGCAAACATACCTTTCAGTCTCTCAACAAACTGAATACCTTCACGTTGATATAATTGCAAAATAACCTCAGTATCACTCCCAGATCTGAAAGCGTGACCCCTTCCTATTAGTTCTTCACGGAGTTTAGGGAAATTAAATATTTCACCGTTATAAGTAATGAATATAGTTTCATCTTCGTTTGACATTGGCATATGGCCATCTTTGGACACATCCTGTATCGCCAACCGACAATTACCTAATCCCAAAAATTGACCATTGGCGCCAACTTTAGACCAAACGCCTCTATCGTCGGGGCCTCTATGCGACTGTATTTCATTCATTTTTTGGAGCACATTTAAATCGCCCCAATTGACCAAACCTGAAATCCCACACATTTACTTAAGAACTCTCCAAAATAATTTAGTTGCTCTATATTTGCGATACTGACAGGAGCATGAGACATGATGTCCGGTATTAATCGCGGACCTCGGCTACATCAAGAAGACATTGGTGAATTGCCTCTGCAGCGCCATTCCAAGAAAATTGATCGGCTCTCTTTAGTCCCTTTTCTAATAAATTCCGCCTATAATCTTCCTTGGTAAGAATATCTTCCAATACCATGGCCAAATCGTCCGAGTCCTCTGGGTTAAACAAGACCCCCGCATCTCCTACAACTTCAGGAATTGCGGAATTATCAGCTGCCACAACAGGAACCCCACACGCCATAGACTCGATTATCGGCAATCCGAAAGTCTCCACTAAAGAAGGAAACACGGAAACAGTTGCATGGCTATATATTAAGGGCATATCTTCATGAGGATATTCTCCAACAAGAGCTACGTATTCACCCAAATTTAGTCTATCGACAAGATTCCGAAGATACTCATGATATGGATCTATTAATCTCCCCACAATCAATAATTGATGTTTCCTCCTCAATTCCATAGAGAGACGTGCATAAGCGTTAATTAGAACGGCCTGATTCTTATGTAAATCGACATCCGACACACACAAAATATAATGTCGCCCATTGACTAATTTCAAAGGATTCTCAACATCGGAAAAACTTGGTGGTGTACCTAAAGTCTTTGTCTTATGATTAAAAAATGTTTCTCTATCTACCCCATGACCGACAACCTGAGTTTTGTGATTTGGCACTCGTAGAGTAGGGCTGATGATACTCCTAGAATATTCGGATAAAAAAATAACCCTCCCTGCCTTAGCTGCTGAAAGCCGTGCCAGGATTCTTAAACCGAAAAATCTCAATTTGTGATACAGAGGCCAACTTACCTCAGAACTCTCATACACATTAAGGTTCTGTATTCCAAGCAGCATAGGAATCTTCGATAATATCGGAGCGACTTCCGCGGGAGCAAAAAGGACATCTATCTTAAATCGAATCAGTAAAATGGGCATAATTAATTGTTCATATAAAATCCTGCTCGCAATTCTATGGGACGCTATCGAAATAATCTTGATACGATCACTTTCAAAAGTGACCACTTCATCAGCATATCCCTCAGTGACAAATACTAAGTAACGATCCTTTCCACCAATGTCGTGCAAAGCCTTAATCAAATTGCTTAGATATGTTACGCCACCCCCTGACCTAGCAGAAAGTGCATCAATAGCTATATTCAAGTGGTTCAATCACCTATTCCATACGATATATCTAAACTATCTATCTCAACATTCAATCTATACATCCACCAATTTACTCGCCTTGACTAAATCATGTATTTGCGATGCTGCATTAACATTATCGACAAACACATCACTTGCCCTAAGAAATCCCATCATTGAAAGATGGTTTCTTATTGTCGCATCGTGAACTATCAATTTAATCGCTGAAGAAAGAGCTTCCGGATCCTCCGGTGCGACCAGCAAAGCCTCTTCACCATGTGTCAGTGTACTAGGTATACCACCCACTAACGTTGTTACAATAGGCAATGACTGGCTCATCGCCTCATCCAAAACACGAGGATACCCCTCATGAAGAGTAGGTAAAACAAATATGTCAGATTCCCTGTAAATTTCCAGCAAGGAAGATGTCTCTCCGACGTACCCAGTTAATTTGACAGATGCAGACAAATCAAGTGACTTTATCTGTGATTGTAATTGGCTTACGTAGTGTTCCTCGCCGGTGCCTACTAGAGTCAGTTGACAGTGAATACTTTGATCCCTCAAAAGTGCACATGCCGTCAATAGATAATTAATACCCTTCCTTGGAATCAGCGAGGCAACACAAAGAATACGTACACACGCGTCAGATATATTAATCTCTCGCTTTAATAATTGTTTTTCCGATATTTGTCGAAAGCTAACTGTCATAAATGTACGTTTTTCATCGCAGTATTTATTGAACAATTCAGGCCCGGTAACCATTCTTAAATCCCCCAAAGACATACACAGTTTCTCTAAAATGTCGTACGCACGAGCCCTGATTTGTACTCTTAGACCACCATCTATTCGCGTGGTAATAACTGCTTTCTTCCATTCACTTCCTAAATAAACAATCCTGGGGATTCCCCTTAGAAACGAGATCATAATGCCGGCTACCGATTGAAATGTTGGCATAAACCCAAAAACTATGTCAGCATCTCCAATCTCTCTCCATATTGTTCTCCATTGCCGTAAGCCAACTCTAGGTATAGCCTTGACCTTGACTTTTTCAGGGTCAAGTTCATATGAATATCCAGAATAAAGTCCATATTGAGGGTCTTGATGATCCACCACAGGACACAGTAAGTTTATCGGACCAAAACGCTCGGCAAGTTCCGAAACATATGCACCATCCAATGCCTGGAAATATAATGTTTCGTCTCTCTTGACGGCAGTGCCCCGACCAAGGATTATCATACGAGTCATGTTACTATGCACATCCCTCTGCTAATGGGCGTTTGAAATTCAGAGAGTTAAGTTCCATTTGACACACAAACCCCCATTAGCTCAATGCCTAATTCTTCATCACTGTAGCGATCCTTCCAGTAGTCATTGGCTAATTTGATAGATCCATGAGATACCTCTTGTAAAAACACTTCCTGGCGGTAATCAAAATGATGCCTAAAAGCTTTTTCAATATCTGACGGCCTGAGATAATTCACTAATTGACCTCTCCTTCGAAACATGCCTTTAAGATGATTTAGTGAATAGGGATACATATGAAGGAATGGATCATTACCTCCAGCATGATCTTTTAAGTCCACAAAATGGTACTGTAGTCCATCATTTCGTATAACTCTCCGCATCTCGGACACGAATTGGCCAAAAGGCTGTATATGCTCTAGCACCGAATTGGATACTACAATGTCTATACTAGAATCTTGCAGACCTGTATCTTCAGCCCTGCCGTTTACGATCTCAATTTTTCTATCGCTGATTAAGTTCTGAAGGGAATCAATTTGGCCAAACGTAGCTTGCACGTACCTTCTATGTTGTACAAAGTACTCTCCCATCGACGATACAGTCGCAATATCCATGGCCGGATCTAAAATGTAGTACTTCTTAGCTCCCAGAGAAACGCCTGCCAATGACCACCCTAGTAAAGGGCCTGCTCCTATTTCTAGTATTGTCTTTCCAGCGAAGGGTATCTCTTCACCAAGGCACATTTGATGTCGCAGAAGCCTGTCAATTAATCTCGTGGGGTTTGTATGTTTCAGACTACCCGTGACATCGTCCAGTCTGTAAGCATAGTTTTGGTCTTGTCGCTTGAGCCAAGCTCGGTATTCCAGGATTTTTTGTTTTGTTTCCCAACTTAGTAGATTGTAAAGTCGTCTCAATAAATTATCCTACAAACTGGATATTCTCTCTTTTGAATTTGCTTATTAACGAGAAACATAGTTAATCGCGCTTCGAAACCCATCAATCATCCCTTGCACACTATATTGTCTCTCTGCAGTTTCAACAGCACCTTTTGAAAGCTTCTCCAGGAATTCTCTCTCATGAGACAATTCAATCAATTGGTGCGCCAAATTTGTTACATCGTTAGACGGGAAAAACACTGAATTTACTCCATCTTCCAGTGCAGATATCTCGGGGCTATGAGGCTCATCATCCGCAACCAGTAAAGGCACACCATATGCAAGACTGTGGACGGCCGAAAGTCCGATATAACCTGGTGATACCGATATAAATGACTCAGAAAAATATTTTGCCAGTCTCTCCTCATCGTACAGAGTCCCAACAAATTGAACGAAGTTCCCCAGATTCCTCTCAGTCACCAATTTTTCTAAATTCGTCCTCTCTGGGCCATCACCTATAATCGTTAAAAGTATATCTTGTGACAGGCGGCTTTGAGCCTCTGCAAAACCTCTAATTAACAAATCCACTTTCTTAGATTCTATCAATCTGCCTATAAATAGCACCCTGTTGCGAGCCTTCTGATGAATAGATATCTTGATATCATGTATACCCTCGGTATCAATGGAATTAGTAGCCACAAATAACTTGTCTCTACTAACATCCAAGGACCCCAAACGTTCAGCCATAACGTTGTCGTACAAAATTACCGCGTCCGAAATGTGCATTAAGCATTTTCTGAGTTGAACACTCCACCAAGAAGACTGTGGACTAAGACCATGCCCCCACCAAACAAATGATTTTCCACGTATTTTGGCAAGGATCAAAAGTAGAACATTAGAAATAATTCTGGGATTGAACTCCGCGATTACTACATCAAATCTGTCTGAAATTATCTTCCTAAAAACGCCTCCTTGCCAAATAATCTTTTCCCCTTCACCAAATATATGATTCTCTAGTCTTTCTATCGATACACCATCTACCGTCTCTAGAATTTCAACACCTGGCAGAGAAGTATTATCCCCTGAAGCAACCGTGACTTCCAAACCATTACTCAATGAAAACGCCTGCAAAAACTTACTCCGATACGGCGTTACAACCCTTTGAACAAGTAAAATTTTCACCATCAGATTTTACCCACTGCAGGGAACTCATTGTCTATAATCCTATCATCTTTCGGCGAAGACAATTCTGAAAATCGATTGTCTAGATGGGCCGCTATGAGCATAAGAAATACAAAGGGACTATACGACCCTGGGAAAATCACTAAAGAGGTCACAACTACTAAAACGCAGCTGCCAAAAAACTGAGATTCTTGTGGATGAGTACGATATAAGAGTTTTGCTTTAAGAGCTATTTTGAAAATACCCCAAATTAATATACTCATGCCTACCAGTCCAATATCACTTACAAATCGGAGAAGAGACATATTGGGCCTTAATACTTGTTGATTTTTTTTGGCGCTACCAGCTCCAAGATATTCGTCCATATATTCTCTCGCAAAAAACGTAGTATTCCCCCACCCAGACCCAAATATTAGAATGGTAGGATTGTCCACAAGTAATCCCAAAACTGGCTGCTCGTTGTCTGCTAGAAATACATTAAATCCAGCCACGTTAACTGGCTTTTTATCCCCTTGATTACCTGCCTCCAAAATTGCTTCCAGTGATTGGCCAACCCGATGAAACAAACCTGTGAACCTCGTATAACCCGGTTCCCCATCTGTTTCTCCAAGCGATTGTAAAATAGCTGCTCCCAAAACCAAAGTCGCAAAACCCACAACCAGCAACTTGGCGAGTAAGCGCATACGTGACCTTAACCATACAAAACTCATACCTAGCAACAATATAAAAGAGACCACCGAGCTGGCTGAAAAAGTCAGTAAAAATGCTACAGGCCCCCATGCCAACGCAAGTTTTTTGAGAGGTACTATTTTTTCCCGAATATTATATCCAGACGACAACCAGACTGGGAACAAAAGAAGGAGGGTATTCCCAAACGTTCTCGGCTCACCGGCCCATGAGGATAATCGTAACAACCCTGTAAAATCATCCCGAGGATGAATAAATGCGTGACGCTCAGTGGTTGGAATTAAAAACCAGTAGTCATAATCCAATATACCTAGGAAAAACTGAACAAGTGCAATGACCAGTAGTAAGATGACACCCGAATAAAAAACTCTTAACAACAAAAAAGAAGTTCGGACTCCATCCAGTCGTGCCAACCCATAACATAATATCGCGAGGGCGAAAATAGAAAAAAATGACACTCCTTGAATAACGGGACGAAATAAGCGATCGTTACTGAAAGGTGCGTTCCCTAGTTCATAACTTGGTGCCATCAGGGACCCAATAACTAAACCGAAAAATACGTATACGATGAAACAGAAAACCCACATATATTGACTGGGAAGCATGAGATCCAGTGATCCACCTCTCCTGCGCAATAGAAACTGGAAAAACACAAAAAGAAGAACGACCACTGAAGTGATCTCAAACAGTGAAAGACTGAAACCCACATCTACAGTGATTCTGTTAAAAAGTGACGTTATCAGATAGAAAATAAGCAAAAAATGAATTACATTTATTCTTGCCCTACCAGTATCATCTCTTGAAATCACCCGGGTGTAATGGACTGCTACGGCGGCCAAACATAAAATGGTGATCAATAAGACCACTGGCGCTATATCCATACCCATTATGGATGGTATCCATCTCTCTCTTGTCAATCTCTTCCCACAAAGTGAATATACTTCATTTACCTAAAGCCCGGGTGGACGTCTTGTAGCCGGGGCTGTGCTAATCAACAGGTCTTCAAAATCCTTTCCTATCCTAGAAATATCAAAATCAAAAGATCTTTGAAGTGCCCTCTCAGACAGGTCTATTGACATATCTTCGTTTGATAGAACTCTCATTAGTGCTGCTGCTAACTCCTCTACATCGTCAACCGGAACAAGCAGACCATTTTCACCATCTGTAATGATCTCTCCTGGACCATAATCGCAGTCAGTTGCAACAACCGGAGTACCACATGCCATCGCCTCTATAATGACCCTCGCAAAACCCTCCCATCGGGATGATAAAACGAATGCACTGGAACGTGACATGTAACTCCAAGGATTCCCTACAAAGCCCAAAAATGATACCTTACCTGCAATATTAAGATCCGTAGCAAGCAGCTTTAGTTTTTCTTCCAAAGGCCCTTGACCTAGGATAACAAGTCTTACGGATAGCTTGTCAGCAACAACTGCAAACGCCCTCAGCATAACATCATAGGCTTTTTGTTCGGTTATTCTTCCAGCCGCTATCAAAATTGCACTTTCATCCCAAGTCCAGTCAATCTCCTCACTTGCTCTTGTCCTCAAATTTTGTACATCTATAGGCAAATACATTACCTGAATCTTTTCTGGCTGCAATTTGAGATAGCTAATAATACCCTGTTTAACACCTTGAGAAGTAGTAGCTATATAATCGGCAGATGAATAGGCACGTTGAAACATCCAGCGAAGTATCTTCCTCAGAAAATAACTAGAAGATATATTTCCTACAGTCGCACTAGTGTTGTTTTCCTCTCTTACGACCCAGGTATACTCTCTCTTCTTCGTAAAAAATGTGGCCACGTACATTGGCAAACTAACTACTGGTAAAACGGTCACAATCACATCAGGTTTTACGGTATTTATCATTTTGCGCACGGCAATTGCAGATTCAATCATTCCTCTACCTGGAAATCGAATCGCAGTCAATCGATTTATAAGTTTCTCAGGAGAAACATAAATGACCCTAACACCAAGTGGAATATCATTAATCAAGGGCCCCTCTTTATTAATAACCCCCAGATTGATATCGAATATATTGGTATCAAGAGATTGCAGCACAGTTAGACCCCCTCTCTCCGCTCCACCCCCAGCCAGGGAATGCATTATGTACAGCAATTTTAACTTAGCTGTCATGGATTTTCTCTACTCAACTACTCTCAGAATTATTAGCAGATATTTCAAATATTGCCCGCGCCCATTTCACTGACGATTTCCCATCAATATCACCCAATATTTCAGCGACAGCCTTTGATTTAACTATATTTTTTTCACGAGTACTGGAAAATATATCCCCCAGTGCCTTCATGAATGATTGCTTATTGCACACAATAGCGACCAATGGATCTTCTACGTCAAGGAGAGGACTAGAATTGACGACATCTGGTAGTTGGAGACAAATTACAGGGTATCCTAGGGCAAGTGCCTCTATACCGACTGAGGAATAGGTCACTACAACCGCATCGCATTTAGCAAGTATGTCATACATTCCGTCTGACACACTCTCATAGTTATCCAGAACACCTTTCTTCCTAAAAAATGAAGCTATATCTTCAGCCACTAGGCCGCTACGAGGATGTAGTTTGAAAGTAAAATACAATTCAGGCGATTCTTTAACAATAGGTATACATGTGTCTAGAATCGAATACGTGTCGTGCTGTCCCAGAACCACCAAGACATTATTTCCTTTTCTCCCCAGTTTAATTCCCTTCGAATTATAGGCCTTCGAATGAAATAGGTGTTCTATCCTGGGAGCTCCAACCACCAAGGCTTCCTCAGACGAATATCCCGCATAGACTAACTGCCTTCTAGTATATTCTCCCTCAAGTAGAAGAAAATCTGGAATAGGCATATTCTCTACAAAATCACTTGGATATTCTGGATTAGGCGTAATCTCATCAGTGTGATGATAATACAGCAATTTTCTGGATGCCGTGGGTCCATGCTGGGTCCCAATCACTATCGGTGCATGATAGGCCTTCTTAGCACCATATACCGTCGCCCTACCATAACAGAATTCAAATAAGTGCGTGATAAAGCATTTCGGCCTGACCATGTCTACAAAACGCTTAACACGACGAGCATGCAGTGTGTATCTGGGAATACGAAGCATGGCAGTCTTCATTTCACGTCGAATCAAAGGAGAAATATCAACACCACTATAAACCCATTGTTTTTGAAAATTCTTGGAATTCCCTATTCTCCAATAATGCCAACTTAGAATTATCAGTTTGAGCGAATCCCAAAAGTCTTTAGTAATCAAATCAGCGTCCATGAGATACAGATCTGGATTAACGGAAGCAGAACGTATCCAACGACACAACTTGTAGAATTCCCTCAGCGAAACAGACTGGTGGAAACCATCGGAGCTAAATGTACAGGCAAAAACGCTATGGCAATTCAGTAAAGACGCGACTTGATGAGGAGTCGACGCATACTTTTCGTCAACAAGCTCACGGTGACCCTTAAGCATCCCAGGATAATGGCTATAAAAAGCAATACTCTCCTTTCTTTCAAGGCTTTTGTTATGAGATGCAACCATAAACTTAGCTAATAGGGTCTGTAACCAAGTGCGAAGAAGCCATGAAACTGTAACGGAAACGCCTTTGATTACCCCAAGCACGTACGCAGCACTCGTCCAGATACGTCCCCTGGGGCGTGGAGTCATTAGAGGAATAGACCTATTTTTGCAATAGTCATTCAAAACATCCCAAAAATCATTGTTATCTGTATACAAAGAGATGCTTCCAATGGACTCAGACCGCACAAGTCTGTCAATCACTTCAAGTTGACAGAGACGCGTGAACGTGGGATATACATCTGACCTTTTGCTAGAAAGGTCATTAAGCCACCAAAGGGACAAATCTTCGTCAAATATAAAGGACTTCTTTAACGATTTTTCTTTAATTTTGAAGTCCTGAGGGACTTCAGCAACCAATTTTGAAAACTCATTTCTAACCTCGACTGCAACATCGTCTATTTCGCCAGCTGCGGTTCTTAAATCAACTAAATATCCTTCCTCTCTAATCGCATTGGTTAAATCGCGTACACGCCTTAAATCTGCAGTGAGTGAAAGTAAATAAACAATATCACCTTCACTTGACCGTGAGCCAATGCCTAAAGAAATGTTCTCCTTGGATTCGTTACCGTTATCAAGGACTATTAAGCGGCTTTTAATCAAATCACAAACCACTACTTCGCGTTCTCTCAAGTAGTCTAAAATAGAAACAGATTTCCTCGTCAATCAATAATGAATCCTTCTACAACAGACGCTATAACCTCAGCCCGTTTAGGGGTATCTGGAGATAATGAAAATCTGCGGGTATAGCTGTTGATACATTGTTTTGTAATTACCCCAGACAGGTCTTTATAAGCCTTCTCTGGATTTCTTGGATCGGCCTTCACGTAAACACATCTTTCTTTGATAGCTTTCAAAGCATTCTCATTAATGTTTCGTAATCCTATATCAAAATATATAATCGGATTAGATGTTGCAGCTGCCACATTGAAGGCGGTAGAAATGTAATCGAAAACGTATATGTCAGCATCGTCCAGCATCTCTTCAAATTTAGAGTGTCTTGCAACAATAACCCCGCGAACATCAATATCAACTTCTGTTCTATCTTTTGGATGACCTTTCCATATCATCCTTCCAGCATGCTCATTGGCAAAAAGATTGATTAGCGAATGTTGCCACTCCATGTAGGCGATATCGTGCATATCTCTAAAAGGACCGTAACGACCCTCCGTACCACTATACACAGTGGGCACGTACATAAATCTTGGACGCGTTAAAGAGTCTATCAATGGAATAGTGTTTTCTGAATAAACCCGTGATATTTCGAGAGATTCAGAGGGCAAGCATTTAACGTTTTCACCATATAGAGATTTGGAATATATACTGCTTGCAACTGAGTTGCTCCCCTCTACCCCATATCCAATCAATGTATCGGAAAAGGCGTTCTCCCCATATCCAAATACTGGCTCATCAAGAACCCCACACGCCCCACCATGTAGCATCCCTACTACTGGGATTCCTTCAGCCTTCGCCCTTGCTGAAAAAATCCTGCTGTGCAAGTCCAAGGTTGTGCCAGTTAGTAAAGCATCCAATCCTAGAGTTCGGACAGGCTTTCTAGAAACATACATGGACATCCGAGAGTGAATTATTTCCCAAAGCTCAGCAGGAATAGGAATCCCCAGTTTATGGGACAGCAGGTTGATATGCCGTCTGACTACGTTGATTTGATCATCAAAATACGGCACATATACCCGTGGCGACTTACCCCTTAATAACTCAATCCTCCAGCTTCCCCTTCCTTTTGAGGAATTCATGTCCAACACCCGTTGGACCTCTTGATGAATAAACCATAAGCTCATTGTGCAACCCAGAACGTTTTTAGATGAACTAATCAATTTCCCTTGAACCGACTCTCTTAAAGAGAAATACGTACTCTTCATTTTCTCAAAAACATAATTTCCACTGGTATTCTCACCAATTTTTGGCACCTCCGGCTGTATCAAAAAAGAGTAGTTAACATAGGGGTGATTAGTCATGGGGGAAAAATCGCCCCCACAAAGAGATATCCCCAATTCCTCAGAAATTTCCTGAAGCTCGATATGCTTAAAAAAATACGAGCATAAGATCCGCAACAACTCATGAAAGAAAATCGCGCTCAAATTGAGATGTAAAGAAGCATTCTTTTTCTTCAGAAACTGAGACTCTTCCGAAAACGCCGCATGCAAAGACCCGTATATCTCCATGGATAGAGCATCATAAGCCTCAACATCATAAAAAATGTCAGGAATAACAACAGATGACCCTTGCTGTCTAGCCGCCAAGAACGGAGCAAGCTCAGGAATTACTCTACCTTGTTTCATACTACCTTACGTCTATCAATAGCAGACAAGATTCAGTAGCCCTGAAACCAATCCATATGGCTTATATATGAACGAGTGAGTTCATCTTCTCTCATCATGTTTTCGACTCTGGCAAGGTCTTCCGGTGTATCAACTGCAAAAGTATCGAATTCAGTCTCTACCATTCTAACCTTCATGCCGTGTTCCAAAAACCTCATCATATCCACGGACTCAGATTTTTCCAATTCAGTAGGAGGTAAAGCGGCATAGCTTAATATAGTCTCTCGGCGAAACGGTATGATGCACACTTGTTTGAATAACGGTATTTTATCCCAACCCAATATTCTATCCGCCGGTATGGGCTGGCGAGAAAAATAAAGTGCTTCTCCGTTTATATCAGTAACAACTTTGATCGTATTAGGATCATTCCATTCTCTTTCAGAAGTAATACGTTTGCTCAAATTTACACATCCTATCGTATGATCCTTAAGCATAGGCTCAACCGCTCTTTCAATCATTTCAGGGACAGTCATAGGTTCGTCACCTTGAACCAGAACAAATACATCAGCCTCCATGTCTTTTGCAACCTCCGCCACTCTGTCACTTGCCCTTTGATGAACATCGGAGGTCATCACTGCTTTCCCTCCGAAACTTACCGTAGAGTCATAAATTTCCCTATCACAAGTTGCAACGTAGACATCATCAAGGACCTCACACATGGCAACACGCCTCCTAACATGTTCAACCATCGGCATACCTAATATCGGTGCCAGTGGCTTACCAGGAAAGCGAGAGGAACCCATTCTTGCGGTAATAATTGCCACAATTTTAAGACTGCTAGACATTTTCACAATCTCCTCATTAGTGTGTTAATTAGCATTACATTGTTCGTTAAAACTACTAAATCAAGCTAAATACCAAATCTGTCAGCTTGAAACGTTCTTCACAGGTGACCAGCTTTTACTATGCATTTATCAAGTATTATCAATATTTCTATTCCACGGAAAAGATATTACTAAGCCCGGCCCTAAACGAATTAGATCCACTTTCAAACACTGCCAAATCACTATAGGTAAATAAAGTATCATGAAACAACAGAAGCTCAATATACCACCAAGCCAATTTACGCCCCCAATTTGCGAGGCTATAAATATACACGGGACAGACCAAAATAAAGGCACTAAATATTGGAACAGAAGCCCCAAGCATTCGGAAATATCTTCATACAGATAAGATCCTGCAGTATACAGGCCCCAAAAGGCAAGCACTGTATAAGCTATCAGTTTGGCGGCTAGTGGCGCTATTAAGGTGGATTCAAAAATATGAATAAGATAGGCCAACGCTACAAATAATACCAATGACACTCCTCCCTGAACAGTGTTAAGCCATTGTTTATCTATACGGGCAGATGTAAGAGAAGCTCTATAGGTCAGTGGGAGACCCTGTATCCACAGTATTCCAGCAACCCAAGGTAGAAATCTTATTATGTCTGTATATTCAGGTAAAAATGAGTTCACCATTGCAGGTCCAATGAAAATTATACTTGCTCCAACGATCGGACATCCATAACTAATCGAGATGGTTGAAACATGAAGCAATTTCTTCGCTGCAATATCTTTCACTTGTCCACGAGTATCGCCCAACGTCTGGAACACATGAATCACAAAAGCTTCCAATACGGAAGTAGATAACATTAGTCCGGCTTGAACACCAGCTATCGCAAGTGAATATATACCTAATGTTTCAAGTCCGAAAAACCATAACACCAAAATGCGTTCTGACCATGCCCACAGGCCGTATAGAACAGTTGCAATACTAATGGGCGTCGCTATTTTTGTGAGCCGCCATAATTCGTGCCGGTCATACTCAAAGGTAAACCTTAATCCAACGGTTTTTTGATATATGCAAATTAGCAGAACAGATGTGGCCAAACCCGCCATAAGGACGCTATACATGCCTATGAAAAATATTGTTCCAACGACCAAAATGGTGTTTATAACATGCGCAACACTCTGGCCCACCGAGAGTAGCTGGAAGTTTTTATCTAACCTAACATTAGCTACATACAACCGAATGATTTGGCTCGCAAACAGACTTAAACTTGCTATTTTAAGACCCCAATATATTTCTTGTCTTTCAAATAGGTAGGATGCGGCAAATACTGAAAAAGATAGTAGCAATGACCATATCATGTCAGCCGTGAAGGTGACATTGCGTAAACTTTTAATTCGTTCTGTCTGGGTTGTTTGGGATATATGAGATATTTCCCTTACAGCTACACCGTCATACCCAAAACTTCCGAATTTGGCGAGACTTGGAACTTGATTTATTATTCCGAGTAAGCCAAACATTTCTGGTCCTAAGACTCGTGCAGTTAGAAAGGCAGTGGAATACGACAATATTCGCATCACAATATTGCGACCGAATAGAGCTACAGTATCAGTCGCTATTTTGAGCAAGGTAGGTTCGTTCACAGAACTACCATTCGGAATCTATACTCATTAACAACATCTCCATACGTTATTATTCACGATACAACAGTCATTTCTCCCTCGTTTTTTTCCCAAATGTCACTATGCAATGCTCGACTACGCCAACAGGCGAAGATACATAATTCTTGATTTCGTAACTATATTGATCCATAAAATCGGTGATGAGATGCGATGTTGGAGAACTAACTCCTAACAATTCGACTACAACTACTTCCACAGTGGAGTATCTACCCGATAATACATCTGTCATTCCTTTTAGAACCGACAACTCCGCTCCTTCAGTATCTATACTAATATGGGTAGGAGGTGGCAGACCTAGAAATTCTATAGCCGCATCCAAGGTAAAAGCGGGAACAAAATACTGGCCCTTAAGGTCATCATAAATAATAGAATGTCCCCCTTGACCAGGAGCAGGCCGAGCATTATCCAAGTACAACGATGTCACCTTAATTTCGTCAGATAGTGCAAAAGGCATCAACAATAAATTCTTATGTTTGTGCAGCAGAATATTTGAACCTATGGATCGAATATTCTCGTGATTCGGCTCAAATATAACAACAGAAATTCTATCCTTGGCTAAAAATTGTGACATGACCAGACCGCCAATGGCAGTACACGCACCTAATTCATAATATACTGAAGACTCGGATGACAGACCATTTTCTAGACATTGGTCTAGAGGGTATCTCTCAAAAGACCTCGCTCCTGAAGTGAGTCGCTCAAATTCCCATTCGGAATTTACCTCTACTGCAATCCTGATATCCCTCCAGTGGTAATACGCTTTATTCCCTGGCAAAATCCTGAAAACCACATACCGAAAGTACCTAGTTGTAATTCTCCACTTGGATAATAAAACAGCCAATCCGGTCGCTATCCGAATTTTTAACTTACTCGAAAATTGCACCAAAATTTATTCCTCAATTCTCCAACAATGAAGCATATCTCTCCAAAACATCAAATGCCTCCCCATCGCCGTAAATTGCGGTTCTATACACTGCATGGTTCTTATCTAAGACTACGGGAGGATTTCGAAAATCTCGATAGAATTCTAGCTCCGATAAAACCTGTTTTATATTCAAAGCTTCAACACCTGCATCACTATCTTCAAAAATCGTCTCGTTCGTTTGTAGATATGAAGGATTAATAAAAAGCTTTCGCTGTATTAACGCTTCCAATCCTATACTTGACCCGAAGCTTATTACAACATCAGACCACCGAATTAATGAAACTGAATTAACTGAGTCAATTATCTCAAATCCTTTGCAGCCAAACAAAGATTCCTCAAAAGAATCGGGCAAATCATCTCCACGTGTATGGGTCTTGACAATCAAATGAATCCAATCAGCATACGCTAATTTTTTTATCAATGCGAGTGTCTGACATCGGTCGACGTTGTAGTCCCAATGGGGCAACATAAATACCACCTTAACAGAGTTAGGCTCTCTGTCTGTAGCAACAAAGACATTCTGAAGGTCTTGATTAATAGCCTGCCACTCGGGACAATAACGAGAACTACCTGCAACCAAGCATTTCTCAGCAATTAAGCCCAAATCTATTTCCTGGTTCATGTGGAATACACTCTGAAAAACGCAAAGATCGTATTCATTATAACTTTGCCTAATATGCGCTTTCAGATCAATGTGCTTCTTTCTGGTGGGATTATGGTCACTGTTAAGAAATATGCTCAATCCATGAGGAATAACAACAGTCTTAATACCTAATTTTTTCGCCGCTATAGTCAGTTCAGATCTACCTTGACTCTTTATGCCCCCCCAAGGAAACACACAAACGTCTGGGGATATATTTGTTAAAACTCTTTTCGCCAGCGCTAGACTAAGATGTGATCTGAGTAATAAATCCCTAAATTTGTACACAAGTTTTGCCCAAGGACCTAATAAATTTAATTTAAAAATGAACCTCGCATAGGGCACTCCCAAAATCTCTTGCACATAGGAAATATGAAATCTCGGATAACGCGCTAACATCGCAAGCCTTGGATCGCTTTCCATGGAATAATCTGGATCTAGAAGTACCACATGCACCCTATGTCCACGTTCTAGCAACTTGTAAATAACAGGACTGCCGTGGTCTACATCATTAAAATGATAAAGCGCGAACAGAAATATCACTGATTACTCTCTAATTCAATCAATAAAATCAGTTTTGGAGCCCTCGTAAACTATGCTGTCATAAACTTCTATAATACGGTTCACAGACCAAAAAGGTGCATCTACAGATCCTAAACGAGTAATTAATCTCTTTATGGCTTCATGGTCGCTAGGCGTGTCAACATCTAACTTAATTTCAGGCCTGCGCAACTTACCTTTTGCCTGTAGTCTCGCAATTTCAAATTCCCCTGGATGAAGAGTGATGTAATGGGTCACATGTTCCCTTAACTCCCCTTTAACACGCTGATCTAGTATTCGCAGTGCCTTCAGGGATACAACTTCAGCGCCAACACCGTCAGGAAGACCACAATCTAGCCTATCATTGCATGCATAGTCACATGGCTGACTAGCCCAAAAAAAAGTTACTAATTTATCTATCTCCTCGGAATCAACCAGAGGATTGTCTGCACAAATTCGTACTACGGCAGACGTAGGACGTTTTTCCAGGGCATCTATAAATCGCGTCAAAACATCCTTTTCAGGGCCTCTAAAAACTGAAACTCCCAAAGATTGTGCCAAGTCACATAGCACATCATCTATTCTATTCGTCGACGTTGCAAGAACCACATCTTTAAGGGTGGTTGAATGAATTACTCGCCTGAGAACGAGCTCTAACAGAGAATAATTTTCCCAGATGATCTCCAAACTTTTCCCAGGGAATCTAACTGAGCCCATCCGGGCCTGCACTATCCCGATAGTGTCTGTGACATTATGTAAAGACCTAGTCGGTGCGCTCAAGGTTTTACCGTTTTTACAAACACTCTTATGGTGTAATTGTCGTACATTGAATCTTGAAACTCAGTCAACGTTTCATCATAAAGTTGGGACCACCCCATTCTCTCAAAGACATACTTATAATTTCTTGGAACCATGGACATGGTATGTACGTCTTCTCTTTCACATATAACTATTGTGGAACAAGCTATATCAGACATTCTCCTAAACACCTCAAACGACGAAGGATGGACATGCTCTAGTACAGCCATTGAAAAGAGATAGTCAAAGCTTGACCTGGGTATTTCTGGGAGTTTTTCTTCAAGTGAACCCTCCCAAATGTTTACGTTTCTTGACAGTTCAACATATGAATGATTTAGTTCTTCTAACGCAGCCGAGCCTATCTCAACTGCACCAAATTCCTTCACACCCTGATTCCTCCAAAATTCTAGATTTGTTCCTGCGTTACATCCAACTTCAAAAACGGATTCGGGCACTTCAATTTTTAGTTTCTTAATTATGTCCAGTATTTTAAAATTGATCGTTTGCGACTTACTGGCATAGAACTGAGGACGATTGCCAGATCTTTCTGCTTGGTTAGACATTTCATGCCAATATCTTTGCAGCGAGTCAGCGCTCGGATACCAGAACGGCGAAAATCCCCTAGATACCAACCAACGTAAAATTCCTATCCTCATTGGCTTATCTGCAGAATGTCCTAAAAAGAAGCGTCCAATTAATCTCAGAAAAACTCTTTGAAATAATGAAAGTTTTATCGTTGGATTATCAGCCAATTTTTCTACTATCCCCTGTCTTTCTGCCAACGGCTCCTTACCATATCTCGGATTTTCATTTCAGATGGTCTCGGGGCTTTTTCCGGGAGTCCCCTCATATCTTCTAATCGTCGAATTTGAGTAATCATATCTCTGAACTGATCAGGGGAGAGCGAAAGTATATGATCGGTACCTGGAAGAGTATGTGATATTGTGTAGTGTTTTTCTACAGCCTCAGCGCCTAAAGCTACAGCGGCTATAGGGGCAACCATACCAAGTGTGTGATCAGAATACCCTATATGATGCTGGGGAAAGGATTTTTTCAATGCCTCAATGGCCAGAAGATTTGCATCATCATCGTTGCAGGGATACTGAGTAACGCAATGAAGTATATAAACATCATCGACTTTCTTTAGATGTTCCAAGGATTCGCTTATCTCTTCTATATTAGCCATACCAGTTGACATAAAAACGACATCCGCATAATCGTTTACATAATCTAGTAATCCATGATTAGTCATTTCAGATGAGGCAATTTTAATCTTTTTCAAACCTAATGTTTCACAGAGCAGTCTTGCACGCTCCACTGAAAACGGCGAACTCATAAAGTCGATTCCCTTTGCCAGGGCATACTCTTTAAGCTCCATGTGCATCTCATCACTCAGTGCTACGCGTCCAAACCATTCTTTTTCGGGGTCGTCTTCTCTAACATCTGACCCTAAATAGGACTGAAATTTAGCAATGTCAGCACCTGACTCTGCCACTTGATCTATCATCACCTTAGCCATATCCATGTTTCCAAGATGATTTTCACCAATTTCGGCTATTACAATAGTTTTGTCTATAACATGCATATGAGTTCTACACCTTGTCCTTTATTTTTTGGAAACAAAAAGAATCCAATATTAAGGCATCCATCCATAGGATTTAAGTACATCGACGCCCCACATATTTGACAGCTGTCTCCAACCTTCACGAACGCTATTCGGATCTCCAGTCATGCTACTTGAATGTCGGTGATATCTATAAAGAGCTCTATGTATTCGCACAGGTGGTAAGGAACTACGCTGCAGATACCTGATAAATAGATCGTATTCCTCCCAAAATAGATTCCTATACCCTCCTACCTGCCTCAACAGATCAGTACGCATCATAACGCCACAGGCAATAAGTTGAAACAAGTCGAAAGTCTCTATCTGTACTAGGAGCTCATCACCGGTGTGAATATTCACTTCGTAGCGATCACTGTATACTAAATCCGTCTGATTATTTTCCAAGGGGCTAACACAGGCTTCAAGTATATCTGCTGATAGAACATCGTCAGCATCCAACCTCATCAAATATTTCCCACGTGCTAAAGCAAGTCCTCGATTGCATGCATCAACCAGTCCATAATTGCATGACATAGAAATATATCTGAAATTTGTATATTTTTCGCCAAGGCTACTCGCTAATTCTGACGTGCCATCCGTCGAACCATCATCAACTAGCAGCACTTCATATAAGGAGTTACACAGTGTCTGTGCAAAAACACTATGCAAAGCATTCTTTAACGTGTCCACGGCATTGTAGGAACATATCAATACAGAAATCAACACAAGGAAACTCTACTAAAATCGAATTTAAACTAGAAGCTGACCCAAGACAAGGCATGCAGGGCTCTCAAGATGTAAGCCGATCACTAACTTTGGACCATCTTTCTTTTTCCTGATCCTTCTGAGTATTCAACCAATCTATATATTTGCGAATACCTACTTCAAGAGTAACATCAGGACTCCACCCGAGTTCTTCTTGAGCTCTCATACTAATTACTTCCTTCCCGTCAAAATCACCTTCTCTAGCTGGTATAAATTGTATATCCACGTTACCTATAATTTTCTGGACTGTTTCAGCAAGCTCCAAAATCGATACCTTTCTTGCTCCATCCAAATTATACGTCTGGTGGGTAGCTTTGGGATTTAGAGCCAGTACATTCCCTTCTGCAAGATCATCAACATATACAAATTTCCGAAATTGTAATCCGTCTCCAGCAATGGTCAGAGGTTCTCCTGATAAGGCTTTCCGAACGAATAGAGCTATTACACCTGCAGGTCGAGCCCCGGGTCCGTAAGGAATCCCATATCTTAGTACCGTAGGCTCAAGTCCATATAAACTCCCATATGATCTGCAGTAAAATTCTCCTGCTAATTTAGTCGCCGTATAAATGTGAGTGGGATTCCCCAAGGGAGTAGTTTCATCAACTATATTTGGTTCAGCCGCCTCATAAACCCATGTAGTACTGCCGTATACTAATCGCTTTATTCCACTTAGGCGCATAGCCTCCAATACATTAATAGTTCCTCTCACATTGACCATTTCTGCGTAGTGAGGCTCTTTTAACACATCTCCCACGTCGGCAATTGCAGCCAGATGCATTACTGCGTCCACACCCCTCATTGCGGAACGTATCTGATCTAAATCCATGATACTTCCTCTATAACTTTCGACGTCCGGATCAGGATGAGGCACCAAATCGAAAACCCGCGGGCTAACTCCATATTCTCTGAGCTTCCTGACAACTCTGGACCCAATAAATCCAGCTCCCCCTGTGACCATAACTCTCAATTCTGTATCTCCAATCTAAATATCCAAGAGTTCCCCTACCCTGGGGGACATAGCAGTGTTCCTAGCCTCAAATATCCTCAGTCCGCAACTCGGATACTATGTTCCCAAGTGACGAAGTAACATGAGACAATTGGTCATCAGTCAATCCAGGGTAAATGGGGAGACATATGTGACGTTGTTTAATCTTCTTTGCACCGCTAAAATCTGCTTCCCCATATCCCTCATTACAATTGACATGAGAACATACAGATGTTCCGCTTTCCCTTACATTGCCACAAAAAGTGTACGTGTCCCAAACAGGTTCATCATGACATAAATCCGAATACACTTCCCCTGTAAGGGATACTTTATATTTCTCCTTTAGCCTCACCTTCAATTTATCCCTGTCAATCCATTCATCCAAATAAGCGACGTATTTGTAATATCCAGATTGACCCACGATCCTTACTGGAGTTACTCCTCGTAGAGAAAGTAGAGCTTGATCGTAGAAAGCGGCTGCATTTCTTCGTTCACTTAATATCTCAGCAGATTTCTTCATCTGCTGTTCAGCAATCAAGGCGCCAAATTCAGACATTCTAAAATTATGCCCCATCTCAGATATTTGATTTCCCAGATCAGGGTTTTTCCCTTGATTTCGTATCATCCTACTATTAACAAAAACATCTTCATTATCAGTGATAATCGCTCCCCCTTCCCCAGAAGTAAATACTTTGGTAGGGAAGAATGAAAACGCTCCTGCAACACCTAAAGTGCCTGCATGTCGTCCTTCTATCACACATCCATGTGCATGAGCACAATCCTCTATTAAATATAACCCCTTCTCTTCACATAGGGTTTTCAAATCCTGCCACTCGGGACTTATCACTCCTCCTATATGCACTAATATGACAGCGCGAGTGTCATCCGTAATACGTCTTTTAACGTCGTCCACCGTAAGAGATAAAGTCTCCGGGTCAGAATCAGAAAATATTACATGATTGCCTGAATGTACCACTGCCAGCGCTGTAGCTAGAAAAGTATTGGTTGGCACTATCACAGATGAATTATTGATGCCCAGGGCCCTCAATATCACCTCTATAGCAGCTGTACCACTATTGACTGCTATACAATATTTGCTATCTGTAAAACTAGCAAAGCTATTTTCGAATCTCTCGGTCCATTTACCTGATGTTAAGAAACCCGAATCAAGTATATCCTCAATTCCTTCATGTATGAATGCTCTATCATCTTCATCAAATGGAATCTGTAATATAGGAACATTAATCATCTCTATTACCCTCCCCGATTTCAAAGCGTTAGATTTAAAAACTTAATTCAGTAAATATCATTTTCTAGTCTAAGTTAAATAATTGTTACGCTCAGAATCGTCCATGCTTAATACACCTCTCCCCACTCCTTTGTATTTAAAGCCATACGAAATCATATCGTCAGGATTCAAGGCGTTTCTACCGTCAAATAAGACGCATCCGCTGCTGGCCTGATCCGCTATCCATTTCCAATCATAATCTACTATTTCTGGCCATTCAGTCATAATTAATATGGCTTGTACATCATGAAAACAATCTGACAAACTCTCTTGAAACCTTACACCTTCACGTAGAATATCACGACTATTCTTCAAGGCCCTTGGATCATAGGCATTAACTAATGCTCCATCACCTAGAAGAGCTCGAATCAAGTCAATCGAGGGAGCATCCCTTATATCATCTGTATCCGGCTTGAAGGCTAGACCCAACACAGCAACTCTCAATCCCGAAATAGAGCCAAATGTACTTACTAAAAATTTGTAGGGAAGCAGTCTTTGTCTATCATTAACAAGTGTCACTGCAGACATAATTTCAGCAGCCTGATCATTGTCTTCCGCAAATCTCCTGAAAGCTTTTAGATCCTTAGGTAAACACGAACCTCCAAAACCCACACCTGCATTAAGGAAGGAGGAGCCTATTCTCGAGTCTAAACCAATACCAGCGGCAACATCGTCAATATCCGCAGCTATCTTGTCACACAGCGAGGCAATCTCATTAATGTACGATATTTTCGTGGCAAGAAAAGCGTTAGATGCATATTTAATCATTTCTGCACTAGTTATATCCGTCTCGACAAACGGTGCATCAATACCCCGATAGAGAGATTTCACCAAGGATATAGCATCAGACTGACCTCCTATGACTATTCTCTCGGGATGGAACCAATCATGAACAGCTTTTCCTTCGCGTAAAAACTCAGGATTGGCCACATATCTGAGAGTCGTGTCCTGTAACAACTCCTTTTTTATCATTCTGCCTGTCCCCGGAGGTACTGTACTCTTCATTAGAACAATACCTTCATCCGGCATAAGTTCCATGGACCAGGCCACCGATTGCTTTATTTGAGACAAATCAGAAACGCCGTTACTCAAAGTAGGTGTGCCAGTAGCTATTACAACTATTTCCCCTAGCGAATCATCCATATTTTCTATTTGAGAAAATCGCAAATTACCATTTTGCATTGATTCTGTGATTACTTCGTTCAAACCTGGCTCGTAGATAGGCAATACGCCATCTCGAAATGCTTCAACCGTAGCATAGCTTATGTCCACACCTACAACATCATGTCCTAGAGAAGAAAAAGCTGCAGATGCCACTGACCCCACATAACCTAATCCTACAACGGTTATCCGCAATTGATCACCTCTCCTACTCTACCTGCCGTACGTTCTTTGAAATTCCTTACTTTCTTCTTCCAAAGCTCCGCCATTTTGACCCTCCTTGAACGTTAGATCAAAACATAAATCCCTAAACATTCCCGGAGCAAGGGCTACGACGGGAACATTGTTTGCAACACAACTAAACCGGCAAAATATGGTTACTCTTAATTTTCCTGCCACGGCCCCTTGTACGACGAGGCCTGGCAATTCCTAAATTCAATTTTTCGTCAGGGCTTCGCAGTTCCAAACTACTGAAAGGTACTTCCGCAGGCACCATTTCGCCCATAAATTTGAGCAATATTCTGACCTTTGCTTTGGGAATTGTTATAGTTTCTAGCAGATATCCAAAATCGTCCATGCTACCAATTTGAACCCTAACCGGCTCTCCACTAAGAAAAGACTTAGACAACCCACCACCAGCATTAATGGCTTCTACCTTTGCTTTTAATTGTTGAACTATATTGTCCGACAAAACGGCTACCACGCCCCCAAATTTCACCCATCCTATAACCTTGGACATTACCCCAATATGAGATATTCTCCGCAACGCATCATCAATTCTTACAAAAATATATCCCGGAAGTAATGGCTCCTCAACGAAAACTATGCCATCGGAAGATCTCATAACAAATGGCGTGTACGTCTCTAGCATGTCCTGTTGAAGCACCTTGGATACTGATGCTTCAGAGCCAGTTCTAATGTGAAGAACCTGCCACTCTAGGTTCATTCAAGCCTCCCGACAACATTGCCCGATGTTAGTTTGTCAACAGAACCATGTAATAGAGTCACGACATCAGACGTGGGAATTCCTGCAGATTCTAATTCATCAATACTCTTCCCTAAGTCAGATGATTTAGCAACAAATATCTTGCTAAATTCGCCTGGCATAATTGAGTCTAAACTTCTAACCGGCATACCGAGGAATTCTTCCTCCCCATCTAGTTCTGAGTCTAGTACAGAAATATTTTTTAAACCTAAGTCTCTCAAGACTAGAAATGCCAATTCTGTCAGCTCGGTTCGTCCATAGATAGCAATGGAAGCCTCTTTGCTGAGAGCAAGATCTTTTAGGTCGTTTCTAAGCAATTGCCTTATTCGTCGGTAATGGTCAAGAAAATTATCTATGTAGGCAAGAGTGAGATAAACCTTACGTGATATCCCTGACGGTGTTAACACATAAACCCACTGCTTCCATTTAACCCTTACAATCCGGATGTAGCCTTTGCGGGCGAGACTTTTCAGAAGCACATTTGTCACGCCCAAAGCTATCCCAAGGTGGCTAGCTAATCTGCGTTGACTAACATTAGGAGCGTGTTCGACCTCTTCCAACAACCTGAGTTCTCGGTAATTTTCTCTCTGCAGCTCACTGTGTTCGTTTTTAGAACGCATAAAGCGATCTTAAAAAGGTGGTTCCATAGTGTCAACTAGTTTAGGTCTCGATTTTTCATAGAAATTCTTACAATTTGCTTAGGCCAAACACTGCCTCCTTTTCAATTTATAAAAAGGCAGGCATCTATAAAAATTCCAAATTGACCTATTGGAATAGGCACATTTATAATCAGCATACCGTTACAAGTAGTTACATCAAGTTATTGCGCCCGATCACGCGCTTATGCAATGAGGACTAATGCGAGCAGAATCCTTTGAAAAAGCTCTAGTTTATAGCATATGGGCTGGCTTCTTTCTTCTTCTTCTTATGCCAGCCGTGATCTCAACCCAAACTATTTTCCCTTTCATAGTAGGGAAAGCTCTTTACGGAAGAATACTGGCGAGCCTCATTTTCATGTTGTGGCTACCACTAGCTTTCAAGAAAGCTTCCTACAGACCAAGAAGGTCATGGATACTCATTATCTTCGCATTCTATATTCTTGTGGCCTTAATTTCAGGACTTCAAGGCGTTAGTTTGGAACGAAGCCTCTGGTCAACCTTTGAAAGAATGCAAGGAATAGTTGATTTAGCACACTGGTTTGTAATCCTGATTGTGATGACATCTATTCTACGTAAGTCTGTTGAACTTAAATATTTACTTAACACCAACCTCGCCGTCAGTGTCTTAATCTCCATAATTGGATTAGGGGAATATTTCGACATTGAATGGATGCCATACTATGAAGTCTTGAACAATCGAGCAAGACTCGGCATTACATTTGGAAATCCGTCTTTCGCAGCGTCGTATATGATGGTAAATGTCCTCATTGGAATAGGGCTGCTCTGCCAGTCTTTTTATTCGACTAACAAAACGACTCCAAACCCGACTCCTTCTCAAAGACAAAGAAAAAGGAGAGGAAGAAGGAGAAACAGGCAGGAGGAAAGATCTAGGGATATTAAAGTCCACTTGTGGAGGTCTTTCTGGGCAATAGCCATAATTCTAGATTTTTGGGTAATGACCCTGACCGGAACAAGAGGCGCAGCAATCGGATTAGCAGCGGGGCTAATTATCCTAGCTATCGGATATATTATATTTAGTCAGCACACAAAACTGAAAATTACTGGCTCCGCAACTCTTGCCGCTTTCATTGTTATAGCAGGACTTGTTATTGTATTCAGAAATTCCCAACCTGTAGAGAGTCTTGCATCTCGTAACATATTAGTCGAACGGCTAACCAACTTAAATTCCAGTCAACTGCCATTTCAAAGTCGGCTTCTTACACTGCAAGTAGGTATGCGAGCTTTTTCAGAAAAACCACTACTTGGATGGGGAGCAGAGAATTACATCGTCGCCTATGGAAGACATTACCAAGGCAGCTCCCAATCATACGAAATGCTCGACCATGCACACAACAAACCAGTGGAAGAACTGGTTACAAAGGGATTTTTCGGACTAGTCAGTTATTTATCCATCTGGCTGCTAATGGCGATTTATATTTTCAAAAGTCTGCCACTCCAAAAAGCTAGAGATCAAATACTCACCTTATCAATTAGCTCAGCGCTTGCCGCATATTTCATTCAAAACTTATTCTTGTTTGATACTCCTGTAAGCACCTTACAATGGATTATATTAATTTCGTTTGTGATAAACCTCGAATATAACTACGCAACTCATAAAGTCCTCAAAACAGACTCTCATTTATTGAAAGACAATGATACTCCAAGGTTCTCGATTCAGAAATATCTTTCGAAAATTCTGGTCCAGCGCATAGTGAGTGTACATCGACGTGCCAATGCAGCCAAAATCGCTATCATATTCGCTAGCGTGATCATAGCGACTGCAAGTTTGTTACTTAGTTTGAGAGCATTTAATACTTCTTCAGATATTCTAGCAATGCGAACTGGGATGCAGGGTGCTGACGGAATCATCAACGCAGTCGGCGGAACAATAAAGTCAAATCAGCCCCTAGGTAACTACTCAAGGTTAGTTTTTTTTGAAAACGTACCTAAATTTCTTCACAGTCTCCCTGAGGAAGATAGCAAGAAAATATTGGTTTTCGCACGTCACCAAGCTTCAGAGTCTATAAAGAGTGAACCTGAAAATTGGCTTATCTATCTTACAGTCGCAAAAATGTATCTGGATTTGGCGGAACAAAGACCTAGCTACATGTATGTTGATGCGGCTAGGCCTTACTTAAGTAAAGCGGTTGAATTCGCCCCTGAAAGACCCGACGTAAGTATAGCTACTTCACAAGCCGTAGAGATAGAGAAATGGTTATTGCTCAATGCGGACTTGGAAGGCGGCATTTATCATGAACCTACAGATATATGGGGTGTTTCTTTTGATTTTGACGGAATAGATTCAAAAGTGGTCATCAAGGACCACAGCGAACTTCAAAATATATTTGATGTAGGTGGGGGAGTTAAAATACTAGTTCAATTAGACTCTTCATCGGAGGGACTTAACCACGAATTCCTCAAAGAAGTTGCATTCGGGGATCACGAAGTCATAATCGAAAAGGGTGGGGAAGAATCCAATTCGGGATTCGATCTTAGATGCTCCAATCCAACAGAAACCGGGTGTGCACTAGTGTTCACAATGCAATTTAGTGAAGTAGACGGCCAATGGAAGAGTCCAAATGACGCAATAAAATTCCAAAAGCCACAAAGTATAGACTTAAGTTACGATACAAACACTATTGGGCAAAGACCTATCCTAAAAATCGACGGCAGCAAGGTCGAGTTAACCGAAATATCAACCCCAAAGGGGACTAGAATATCTGATGAAAATCGAGATATCATAATTGGTAGCAACTCCTCCGGAAATAACACTCTGGATGGCAAGGTATATGCTTTGAGTCTTTACAAAGACACATATAACAGCAGTCCGGCCGCCTACATAACATATTGGACTTTCGCGGAAGGTCAGGGCATGAGAATAAATGACACCGCCCCTGGGACGATAAATCACACAGGGATAATTCAGTCGGGACGTGGAAGTTGGTATCAAGGCTTGACTGGAGTAGATATAAACGACTTCTTGGGTCTTGAAAAGAATTAAATAACAAATGTCGCATCTCAATAATTGGAAAGAATTACAAAAGGAATATAAATGGCAATGACAAATCAGCCAGGGTCTTCGATGAATGGCGACATTTACTTAGACGCTTATATCGGTATCCTCATTCGCAGATGGTATATAGTGGTCAGTTTGCTCCTCATATCAATGGCGGGAGCGTATATCCTTGGACAACAAGGAGACCAAGATATTATTACCTCCAATATTCCCATGTACGAGTCTAGAGCCAAGTTATTGCTAAAAGGAGATGGCTCCTTGACCTTCAAAGACTTCCAAAGCGATGCGGTAGAGCCAGATGTCTTAGCATCACTAGCTACCTCAAATGACTTATTAACTAAGGTAATTGATCGTATAGACTTAAGACATCACGACTCTGATCTGTGGTGGTCGGTCGAAGACCTTTCTGGTGTCCTGACAGCAGAAGTGCCTAAAAAATCGCGGCAGCCAATGTTGGTCATGAAAGTACGAACATCAGACCCAAAACTTTCTCACAAAATCGCAGTGGCATGGGTAGACCTTTTCAAAGACACAACCGATATGTTTGCAAATGCGGGGGCTACGAAATCAGCTGATTTCCTACTTGGAGAAGCAGCCATCACGGATCAGCTATTGAAGGACAAACAGTCCGAAAAATTGTCTTTCCAGAAAGATTATCCTCTAACATCTCAAGAACAGGCTCTCAAGGCAGCGATCGACAAATACGATAGTTATGCTCGTAAAATTCATGAAGTGGAATTGTCTTTAAAAAAGAAAGAAGCAATACTTATCAGCTTATCAGAAAGTATAGAAGATTCTGAATTACGTGGTATTCTTACCAACGATCTCAATACCATTGAAATCCCGAAGCTCTATGACGGTAATTTAATAAGGGCATCAGATTATTTAGAACTCACTCGGATCCTTGTGAAATCTGACCTGGAGTCTCTGATAGCTGAAAAATCTTACTTAAATACGCAAATCCAGTCAATGGAAGATGAAATTGACAATTTTGCTAATGTGGTAAATGAAAATGATCTACATTTATCTAAATTAGATCGTGAAATCAAATTGCTCAGTAGAGACTCAGCAATATTAAAGGAACAGTGGCAAGAAACCAGAATGCTTCACAGCCAAGAAGCAAGTTCTGTCGTTGTAATTGACGCTCCGTCTGAGCCATCGGCTCCTACTCAAGTCTCCACAATTGGCCCAACCCCCGACTTTCTGGGATACGACGTACCCGGCACACTAGTAATAGGGGCCATTCTAGGCCTTATATTTGGAGGAGTAATTGCTTTCCTAGTGGACTATATTGCTGGTTATAGATCAAGAACCGCATCTAATAACATCTGAGGTTGACTCTTATTTACCTGAACGAACAACTTCCTTGGCCATATCTTTCCATGTGGCTAGAAATTCTTTGTTATTCTTCGTCTTCCTCATTCGTTCTAATAGCTGTTCAGTGGGGCCAGAAGAATCTCTGGAGTCAGAATTGAAGAACGTTGTTAACAAGCGTCTAAGCTGCCAAACTTCTCTCAGCGTAACCTCATCCAACAACAATTCTTCACGCCTAGTGCCACTTCGGTCAATATCTATAGCCGGGAAGAATCGCTTTTCTGCTAGTCTTCGGTCCAAATGAACCTCCATGTTTCCGGTTCCTTTAAACTCTTCATATATAACGTCGTCCATCCTACTCCCAGTATCTACAAGGCAGGCAGCCAAAATCGTGAGACTCCCACCTTCTTCAGTGTTTCTAGCGGCACCAAAAAATTTCTTGGGTGGGTATAGAGCTACCGGATCCATACCACCTGACAATGTTCTTCCACTGCTGGGCACAGCTAAATTATAGGCACGAGTAAGCCTTGTTATACTATCTAGTAGTATCACAACATCTTTGCCTCCCTCCACCAACCTTTTAGCTCGCTCTAACACCAATTCAGCAACTCTACAGTGATCCTCCACTGGCTCATCAAAAGTCGAGCTATAGACTTCTCCAGTAACAGAGCGTCTGACATCAGTGACTTCCTCCGGACGTTCTCCAATCAAAGCCACCATAATTTTGATATCGGGGACATTGGCGCTAATGCCTCCTGCAATCTGCTTGAGTAACGTGGTCTTCCCCGCCTTCGGAGGAGACACAATTAGACCTCGTTGTCCTCTCCCTACAGGTGACAATAGATCAATCAATCTGTTAGACAATGTCTTTGCATCATTCTCTAAAATTATCTGTTCAGTGGGGAAGACCGCTGTAAGATGTTCAAACAATGGCCTCCCTTTAGATGCCTCAGGATCAAGCCCATTGACTTCTTCAACTCTGACTAACCCAAAATATCTTTCGCCGTCTTTTGGAGGCCTCACTTGACCACTTACTTCATCTCCAGTCCTCAAACTAAATCTTCTAATTTGTGACTGCGACACATAAACATCCCCAGTCCCTGGAGTGCTTCCAGTCTGTCTCAGAAATCCATATCCATCATTTACTATTGCCAATATGCCACCGGCAGTCAGACTTCCATCCTGAGCAGCAAGCCCGTTAAGTACTTTCGACATTATTTCTTGACGCTTGGTTATGTTGCCATTTTCCACGACACCAAGTTCTTGCGCGAGTTTAAGAAGCTCATCGGTACTTAAAGTTTGTAATTCTGTCAAATTCATATTTTTCTCCAGTTATGAAAGCAGTCCAAGTAGATAGCATTATTGTCATAGCCTTAGAGGAATCTCCCGATCCCAGACACGGTTCCAAACGCTAATACTACTTGGCCAGTCTAGATGGGGACATCTGCAAATTAAAGTACATCCATTTATCATAAATATAATTGCCAGTCGCTAGGTTGTTACCTCAACCTTGTTTCCCGTACCCACAGTGAATTCATACTCACACCGACGGCACCTACAGGGAGCTAACGAAAAAAATCATTGGAAATTACAAATACGAACAGGACTTGCCGAACCGCCCGTGTAAAAGCTCATTACGAAGCCCTAGTCACAGGCAACACCCGAACTTTACCATACTTTTATGAGTGAGTCCATACTTTACAACCATAAAAGCATGCCTTATTTATTCTTTGTAGAAGACCGAATAGGGAGCTCATGTTGATCACCTTCACGCAATATCTTCATGGACTCCTCAATGAACTTCCTAAAAAGTGGATGAGGCCTATTGGGCCTCGATAAAAACTCGGGATGAAATTGAACGCCTACCATAAAGGGCTGGTCTACCATTTCCACTATTTCTACTAGTCTACCATCTGGCGAGATGCCAGTCGGCCACAATCCAACACCCTCTAGATCCTCTTTATAGTCATTATTAAATTCGAACCTATGCCTGTGTCGCTCAAGAACAATATCTTGTTCATAAGCTCTACCCGCATTACTGTCTGACTGTATTTCGCAGGGGTATACTCCAAGTCGCATTGATCCCCCCATTTGATCAATATTTTTTTGATCTGGCATAATATCTATGACTGGATCAGGAGTATCTGGGTCAAATTCTGTGGAGTTAGCAGAAGATTTGCCCAATAAATTCCTCGCCACTTCTATAGTCAAAACCTGCAAGCCCAAACAAAGTCCTAAATACGGCACCTTGTTATTACGAGCATATTTTGCCGCGCTAATCATCCCTTCAACGCCCCTCGGTCCGAATCCACCCGGAACTACAATCCCACTGACAGAGCCTAAATACGCCTCGGGGCCATCAGTTTCTATATCTTCTGAACCAACCCAGTGTATCTTTACATCCTGCATCAACGAAAGCCCCGCATGATGTAGGGCCTCTCGAACCGACAAATACGAATCTTGAAGATCAACATATTTACCTACCATCGCTATCTCAAGGGGATTTTTGGAGCGTTTTATATCTACTACCATGGAGCGCCACTGGGTGAGATCTCTACGATCCTCCTGAATTTGAAGGGCTCTCATAATTTGGTCGCCAAATCCTTCCTCTTCCAGTATCAAAGGAACTTCATAAACCGTTTGAACTGTTGGCAAAGTAATTACGGCTGTTTCAGGTACATCGCAGTGTATGCTTATTTTTTTCTTGAGATCCAAATCTAGACCAAAATCGCTTCGACACAGGATGGCATCTGGCTGTATGCCTATGCTCCTGAGCTCTCTCACGCTGTGTTGAGTAGGTTTCGTTTTAAGTTCGCCAGTTGATGATATGTGCGGTATAAAAGTTAGATGTGCATAATAAACATTATCTCTTCCGACTTCATTGCGCATTTGTCGTATGGCTTCCAGAAATGGCAACCCCTCAATGTCTCCAACTGTACCACCAACCTCTACTATAATTACATCAGCACCACTCTCCGTAGCTAATCCAATAATATGAGCTTTTATAGCATCAGTTACGTGTGGAATAGTCTGGATAGTCCCGCCCAAGAATTCTCCCTTTCTCTCGCGGGCTATGATATCCCTGTAGACCTGACCTGCAGTGAGGTTTGATGATCTCGAAAGATCCATGTCTATAAATCTTTCGTAATGCCCTAAGTCCAAATCCGTTTCACATCCGTCGGTGGTAACGAATACCTCTCCATGCTGATATGGAGACATAGTTCCAGGATCAACATTCAAGTATGGATCAAGTTTTACCACTGATACGGTCACCCCTCTGCTCTTCAATAGTCTCCCTATTGAAGCAACAGTAATTCCTTTACCAACCGAACTAACAACACCACCTGTTACAAAAATGAATTTAGTCGTCAACAAAAAATCACCTTCACAGAAGAGCGAAATAATGGCAAAGAGAAAATACGATAAATCGGGACATAAATCATCAATGTAACTCCCTCAAGAGTCGGGGTAGAAAATTCAAAATCAGAGAGCGTATGCTGAAAGGATTTTAGAGGGGGCAAGACGACGGATGCAGAGGAATTTCCATCTTCATCGCTATTCCGCAGCCTTATAGACAACACAGGATACACTGTCTAGATTAATGCCCCTTTCTTCCAACCACCAGCATCGATGCAAGTATAAGTCTCAGCATTTTTTTATGTCAAATATCTATCATGAATTAGAAACCCAAACTTGGCACTAAAGAAATGCAAAATATAGTAGCATTCGCATCTTTACCACTAAATTAAACCACCTGCATCTAGTCAACATTCTGGCAACCAACTAGAATATGAAGGGGCGAGTACAGTTAAGATAGTTTTTACCCAATCAATATTTGCAACTTATGTGTAATACCAATTGATCTTCCCATGCAAATCCTGGGTAATTGAACGACGAGTATCCTATTGAGAATGACGACAACATCAAAAAATACCGGAAGAGAATTATGGACGGTTGATTTCGTCCTAAATATCCTTTCTGGACATCTCATGTTCGTCAGTTACACATCGTTGTTAACTATCCTACCAGCCTACATAATGCACAGAGGCGGACAACCTTGGCAGTTAGGGTTAATAATAGGATCCATGGCCATAACAGGAGTGATCACACGCCCATTCACGGGTAAATTTATAGTCAAATATGGATCCAAGACAATGTCCATGATTGGGTCATTTATATTAGGACTCGGAGCCATATTGTTTATTCCCGGATTCAGTCCATGGCTGATACTCCCAGGCCGGCTTATTCAAGGGATTGGCATGGCTATGTCGCCCGTTGCTGCGCAGACCATCGTAGCTAATCTAGCCCCAGACGCAAGACGTGCTGAAGCCATGTCTTATATGGGGAACGCAATTAACATGACCTATTTCTACGCCCCTCTCACAGCCTCCTTGATCACAACCTATGGCGGCTACCACAACGCATTCTTATTCGCTGGCTTGGCCGGGTTTGCCGCTACAATTACGGCCTGGTGTATATCGAGCAAAGAAATAGATACAGTTCATACAGAACTTGTAGAAACAACCATTGACAATGGTGAACCAGAGAAGGAAACAGAAAAAGTGCCCTTCATTTCAAAAGGTGCTATTTTCCCTACATTCATATTTATGGCTTATACTTTCACAACTGCTCCGATAAATACCTTCTTACCGATCTTGGCGCATCAGCAAAAACTTGGAGATCCGGGATTATTTTTCACCGTTTTTTCTGGATCATGTGTTCTCACAATGTTAGTATCAGGACGTATAGCCGATAAGTTTGGAAGATCCGTTGTTATCATACCTGGTCTTCTAGCCACTGCACTTTCCATGTTTATTTTAAACGCCGCTTTCTTCCCATTTATGCTTTGGACATCAGGATTTTTCGCAGGTATTGCGTTCGGCTGCTTGCAACCTGGCACTATGGCTTTAACAGTTGATCGAGTTCCACCCAAAGAGCGTGGAGCTGCCATGGGAACCCTTCAGCAAGCTTGGGATGTAGGAGGAAGCGGAGGAGCCTTAGCAATCGGATCTGTTGAAACTTATGTTGGAGCTGCCAATACTTTTGGCCTAGCAGGGATAGGTGCTATTATTGGCACGATTGCATTTGTATTAGGGAGCAATAAGGAAAAATACTTGAAAAGACTAGCCGTCTCAGCTACTCCCCAGATAGTACCCGAAAAAAACTAACTCAGTTTTTACACCCAAAGTCGATACGGAAATCAAAATTCAATTCCAGAGATCAAAGAGTTTTATTTGAGATTGGCTTATTTGCGAGTCGCACTCATCAGGATATACAATCATTTACATCCAATTTGCCCGAGACATATTTTTGCAAAATCCATAATACTAGGATTGCATAAAATTAAGCTTATTATAAAAGGAAAGGTAGGCCCATATGAATGGACAAGAACTCAAATCCAAGGTAGCCGCTGGAGATAGTGTTTACGGCACTATGATAAGCCTGGGAAGAAATCCAAGATGGACCAGTCCATTTGCGGATTTCGGCCTTGACTACGTAATCGTGGATACTGAACACTCTCCCAGAGGGCGTGCAGAAGTGGCCGATTTCATAGCCGCCTTCTCATCTAATGGAGTGGTGCCCATAATTCGTGTGCCTATTCCTGACTCCCATTATGTTACTATGGCACTTGACGCAGGTGCCCAAGGGGTATTAGCGCCTTATTGCGAGACCGTTGACGAAGTAAAAGAAGTCGTCGGTGCGTCAAAATGGCGTCCCTTGAAAGGTGAATTAGTGCGAAAAGCTGTTGACACAGGAGAGCTACCAAGTCCAGCTAGTAAAGCTTATCTTGAAAACCGAAACAAAAATAACGTCTGCATCATAGGCATTGAAAGCGTACCCGCAATATCCAACCTTAACAATATACTAGCCGTCGACGGACTTGATGCCATATTCGTGGGCCCCAATGATCTTACTATTTCACTGGGCATACCTGATCAGTATGACCATCCAGATTATGAAACAGCACTCAGGGAAATCATCTCTAAGTCCAAAGCAGCAGGTAAGCCGGTTATGATACATCACCAAACCATAAGCCTAACTACCAAATGGCAAGCTGAAGGAGCACGATTTGTTCTGTACAGCACCGATAGTCGCAGCCTACACAACGCATATCGGAATGACTTCGGCCAAATCAAGGAAGCGGCTGGAGGGATCGTAGAGAGCGAAGTCGAATCGCAAGAAGTCATTTAGATATTTTCAACTGAAATATTACTGGGAGATTAGGGATGGCTTGGCAATTTATAATGGTAAATGGCCCGTATGGTGGCACATGTGAAGGACCCGCGTGGGACGGGACAAGTTTGCTATTTACTCATATTCCAAAAAGTCATATCTTGAGATACGACCCGAATACGAGATCTTCAAATATATACAAAGACAATACTGGAAACGCCAATGGATTGATGTTTGATTCCGATGGAAGATTGTACGCATGTGAAGGCGGAGCACGTCGTGTAGTCAGATATGAATCCGACGGAACAACGACCGTATTGTCTGATTCATTTGAAGGTAAAAAACTAAACATGCCCAATGATCTCGCAATTGACAAAGATGGTCGAATTTGGTTTACAGATCCGTTCTACGAAGGGGCGGGTGGGCCAGAGACTGAAGACAGATCATTAATGGAACTTGACCATGAATCAGTCTACTATATCGAAAGTAATAAAGACGGCACATGGTCCACAAGCAGAGCTTCTTTTGATACCACAAAGCCTAACGGGATCTTATTTTCACTTGATTATGAAACCCTATATGTTGCTCAAACAAATCCCGAGCCTGGAGAAAAAAGGGAACTCAGAAGCTACCCTATAAACAGTGATGGCACATTAGGCCCATATTCCGTATTACATGATTTTGGAGACTATCGAGGCATTGATGGTATGGTTTTAGACAGCGATGGTAATATCGTCGCAACAGCTGGATATAGGGAAGGTGGTCCCGGTCCGTTAATCTACGTTTTTTCACCATCGGGAGAAGTCCTTGAGACTCATGGCGTTCCAGA
>CAZQPS010000045.1:0-30746 GCA_964595285.1 uncultured Dehalococcoidia bacterium
AGTTTCAACTCGATTTAATATCTTAAATTGTTTCAATATATCTACCAGGTCGTCACGCATATCATTAGCTTCTTCTTCAGTAATACCAATCCTAGCCAGCAATGCAATGTGCTTGACGTCTTCTAAAGACAATTCCTCGTCATTTGACATATTAAATACCTCAACTCAACTGCGATCATCATCAATTGCAAGGCGACAGCTTAACAGACTAAACGATATCCGTTCAAGGTTAACTGTAACATTGTAAAGTTTACAAGAAAGCCAATCTTAAAGTTTTGACCTTTGACATCACATGTAACGCCAAATAACATTGAGGTACAAGTCTCTTCCTAACCAAAATACAATAACTGTATGTAAATATTTTCAGTGTACAAAGAACCACACAACTACAGACAGAAAGGTAAGAAACAAACATGAACATTGAATCTATAGCCAAATCACTATTGGAACAAAATAGGCGCGTATCGATAGCAGAAGCAGATACATGCGGGCTTGTCACATACCTGTTAAGCACTGTCCCAGGTAGTTCCAGATGGTGCCCAGGCGGCGTAATAGCGTACACTGGAGGTTTAAAACAATCGATACTTGGAATATCTGATGAGATACATAATGTCAAGGGAACCGTCAGTCCGGAGATGGCCATAGCAATGGCCTCGGGTGTGCGAAATATTACTAAAACTGACTACGGACTCTCTGTGACGGGAATAGCCGGCCCCACAGGATCACGACCAGGTCTGCCGATTGGCACTTTCTACCTAGGGTTGTCGGGGCCAAACAATCTAGAAGTAGTCGAGCGTTTGGAGTCAACGTCAAACGACAGAGATATTAACAAAAGACGCGCCGCAGAAGCACTGATTGAATTATTTGAGAAGGAACTTTCTAAAACGGATTGAACTGTTGACGCTGTAGATCAAAGGTAAGACTGAATTGGTACACACATACATTTATGCATGCAGATCAGAGAGCTTATCCTACTAAACTTGTTCTAAACCGATTCAAGTATTTCCCGTAGGTCTCTTGATAACTGACCATTAGTTATAACTAAATCGCATCCAGCTTCTCTGGCCTCAGATAAAACCCTTTCTCTCCTATGTGGTCCAAACGCAACAATTTTGCAATCCAATCCATCAACGATCTTTTCCCGCAAACTAGAGACTATGTTGGTCCAAAATTCGAAATCAGTTTCAAGATCAATGAGCACGAGATTTACAGCTTCTTCCAGACACAGATATTCCTTTTGGCTTGATACCTGCGAAACATTTAAATTCATTGAGTTAGCCATATTAGTTATCCTGGAAACCAAAAGTAAATTCCGGCCTAAAACGAGAATATTGGGCCTTGTATCCACAACGCTCCTTCCATTTAATCAAATTGAAGTTTAAACAATATGTTCTTCGTAGAGATCTGCCTTCATATAACAATTGATCTGCACACTGGAACTCAAACACAATCCTACCACTAAAATACACCTCACACGAACCGAAACTTTTGCATACGCATAGGGAAGGGAAATGTTATGATAGTCTGGTTATACCATACTTGCACAAAATCCGTGATATAGCCCCATTCAAACTTTACATACCATTACAATCTGGAGTAATAGATGAAAGCCATAGAATTTTCTAAGCACCTACTGCCAAATGGTTTACAAATCATTTTGCATGAAGACCATTCACTACCAGTGACAGCCGTAAACATTTGGTATCATGTCGGCTCAAAAAATGAAGAAATTGGAAGAACTGGATTTGCCCATCTCTTTGAACATGTAATGTTCGAGGGATCAAAAAATCACAACAGCAGTTTTTTTGAACCTTTGCAGAAAATAGGTGCCGTACTAAACGGCTCTACAAGTAATGATAGAACTAATTATTGGGTAAATCTACCATCAAATCACTTAGAAACAGTGCTTTGGCTTGAATCCGACAGAATGGGATTTCTATTAGAAGCGCTAGATCAAAAACGATTCGATATACAGCGAGATGTAGTCAAAAATGAACGTAGACAGAGCTACGAAAATCGTCCATACGGCATGGCATTTCTTGAGCTGCAGCCTGCAGCTTTTCCCGCTCCACATCCGTACAACTGGCCTACTATCGGCTCACAAAAAGACCTAGATGCAGCAAAATTGGAAGATGTGAAAGACTTTTTCAGGAAATTTTACTCCCCTTCCAATGCGTGTATATCTATAGCAGGAGATATAGATAAAGAACAGACTGTAGAACTGGTAGAAAAGTACTTTGGTGATTTGAGCCCTGGGCCTTCAATAAACCGCATTGGTCGCACAGACTCCAGTTTGTCAGGCCAAGTATCTCTAGTACTCAAAGACAAAGTACAACTACCTCGGTTATATATGGTTTGGCCTACTCCACCTGCCTTCTCAGCGGAAGAAGCTCCACTAGACTTGCTTTCAACAATACTTGCCGACGGTAAAAGTTCTCGCCTGTATCGCAAGCTAGTGATCGAAAAACAAATTGCAAAAGACATTAGTGTATTCAACTATGCCCAAGAAATCGCAGGCGAATTTTTTGTACAAGTTACCGCTAATCCAGGTGAATCGATACACAATATAGAATCGATAATCCGGGAGGAAATTGAAAATATAAGTCAAGTACAGCCGAGTGACCAAGAACTCGAAAGAGCCAAAAATCGAATAACGGCCTACCATGTACGACAATTGGAAAAGATTGGAGGTTTCGGAGGAAGAGCGGATCTCCTGAACTATTACAACACTTATTTAGGAAATCCAGATGCAATAAACTCTGACCTCTCTAGATATACGGATGTTACCAACAGAGAAATCACGAGGGCTGCGGCGAGAACTCTAACCAAGGCTCATGTGCGTATGGAAGTCCTTCCTGAAGAAGAAAGGCACGCCTTGGAAAGTGATTCCGTGACAATTGATCGCGCCCACATGCCTTCAGGAGTGAGAGAAAGTGTATTTAATCCGCCAATTCCAGAAAAAATAGTAATGGAAAATGGCATGACAGTAATAACCATGAAAAAGCCTGGTGTGGCTCTAGTCTCCATGTGTATGCTGATGAGAGCAGGAGGCATAACAGACCCAACAAGTAAGGGTGGATTGGCAGATTTGACAGCCACAATGTTGTCAGAAGGAACTTCAAACAGAACATCTGCTGACATTGCTGATCAGATGGAATTCCTAGGGGCAGAAATTCATTCTTCAGCATCAAGAGAATATACAACTATTTCTACTGAAGTCATCTCTGACAAGTGGATGGATGCTCTAGACATAATCGCTGACATCACGCAAAACGCCAACTTTCCTGAAAGTGAATACAAAAGAATCCAAAAGGAACATTTGACCGATCTCTCGAGGATAGCAGATAATCCAGTCGCGATTGCCGCTCGCATAGAAAGGGCACTCCAATTCGGACAAGACAGTCAATACGGGCACGCATTATCCGGAAGTAGCGAATCTGTGGAAAGTATCAATAGGACAGACCTTCAGAATTACTTCCGTGAATTTTTCCGCCCAGATGCGGCTACATTGATTGTCGTAGGGGATTTCGATCCCGTTAAATCACTAGCAGCGATCCAGGACCAATTCGGCAACTGGGAGCCCCAGAAGTCTAAGCACGACTACGAAGAACCACAACTACTATCTGAACAATTGTCGCAATCTACGATCTACCTTGCAGACAAACCAGGAGCGTCACAGTCAGTAATACGGGCGGGCCATTTGGTAATGCCACGAAAAAACGATTCTTATTTCAGTATGAACATAGTTAACTATATTTTTGGTGGCCAATTTTCCGCTAGATTGAATATGAACCTCCGTCAAGATAAAGGCTACAGTTACGGTTACATGTCTTCGATAGACTGGCTACATGAGAAATCTCTGTTATCTGCCGGAGGGTCTGTTCAAACCGAAGTTACAAAGGAAGCGATCGAGGAGACTATAACAGAATTTCTTGACATCATGGACGTCAGACCGATAACAGACGAGGAATTTACAGACGCCAGAGAAAGTATATTGAGAAGCTTCCCATCTCAATTTGAGACCCAAGGGCAAGTACTTCAACAGTTGGTTCGACTAGTACATTTTGATCTTCCTCTAGATTATTTCACAACTTACAAGGATAAAATCGATCAAGTAAGTCAGAATGACACAATCGTCGCAGCCAAAAAACACATTGACGGCAATCACTTAAAAATAGTGGTTGTTGGGGACGCGAATATAATTCGTCCCAGCCTGCAAGAACTTGGCATTCCAATAATAGAAACGGATTATGAAGGAACCATTCTCTAACGAGCGAGTCCGAAGGCTACACGTTTAGTTTGTTCGTCATCATCATTACGCATGCGCTCTGCAAGCTTTAGAATAAGCGCTCCCGTGGCGCTTTCTGTCCAAAACCATTCATGTACTTCAGTATCTGGGCGATCAGGACTCTGGATCATCCGTGCTTCATAACAAAACGCTTTCAAGTCGTCCACACAAAATCTTATGAATTGTGGAACCGAATATTGCTCGGGCCTTTCATTCATATCTGCGCTATCATCCCCTTTAAGATAACTCTCTAGGAACCTTATTATCGCCCTGAATCGCCTTTGTGGAATAGTGCTCAAACCCACTCCTGTCCTCCCCCCATTACTCGCTACCCACTGCTCGTAATATGCTCTTAAAAAGGTTATTTCATCTGCAACACTCAGTTTGGAACTAAGAGCGGAGCCTGCCACTTCCGATCCTTGTACGATTACTTCTGGTCCTAGCTCTGTCTCAAATTCCTCTAAAACAGGTCCCGTCTGCCTATCCAGAAGATTGAAGGTTGATTTCAACACTCTATGCTGAAGTTCCGGATCACCAGGCATACCTAAAGCTCTACCAAAATAAAACGGAACTGCCAACATTCTTGGAGGCCTTACTCTCTCAGCGTGCTCTCTAATCAGAACTACACCTGTAGTTACTAGTCCCGCTTCCTCGAAAATTCTTGCGATCTCGCTTACAGCGTTCGAACAGGCCGGTCAGGTGGGAGTGAGTAATACTACGTCAACTTCCTCCTCCATAAGTCTCTTCGCAACCTCCGGAGCTGAGTCGTTAATCAATCCTGTAACTTCAGTGAGAGCACCCATAAAAGAATAATAATGTGCCGACAACGATCCGATCTTACCTTGCTCACACATCTCCTCAAGTCGATCCATGGGAAAGGTAACATTAATATCTCGGTTAATGCCTGTGCGGTCAAAAGCTATGCTTGTATGACTCTGAACTATGTCGAGCGGACTAGACGACCTAGGAATCACTCTAAATGAAGTATCACCTCCAGGCATATTGGGATCTGTGCGAAAAGGATTATCATCCCTTAGATGTATTCCTGCTGTCGTGACAAGTGCCACCTTGCATTCTGACAAAGGCTTCTTCATAGCTGTCCAAGGACTATTTTTTCTTTCGATGCACGGCCACATAAGCATCTGTTTTCGCTGTATTTCTCCGAGAGTTTCTAATTTAGGCATTTCGGAATCCCTTCAATCAATGAAATATTCTCATCGCCACGCATACTGGAAGTCTCTGATTCAGCAGAATAACAGTCAGTAAAATAATCTCGACTCACAGCACTGTCAAGGGCATGAAATAACCCTTGTATTTCTCTTAACCATAAAGTGACTTTCCATTGTAGCAGCCATAGAGTATTATGGTTCGCAGTTTTTAGGTTGGCTAATCTAAATAAGCCATACGAACTAATGATGATGCAGTTGGGCTGCAGTATCGCTTTTTAAGTGGGAAGTGATCACCTGTTGTGGCCCTTGAATATTTCGCACTTAATAGTCTATTTAATCTCAGGATATTTGAAAAAGTTAATGATGGAGGTGTCGTTGTATGGGTAGCCGACTAGAGGGGAAAGTAGCGGTAGTGACCGGTGGCGGACGTGGAATAGGAAAAGGAATAGCTTTGCTTCTGGCTGAGGAAGGAGCATCTGTCGTCGTCAATGATCTAGGCTGTGAAGTAGACGGTAGCGAATCATGCAGTAAGCCAGCTAACCTTGTAGTAGATCTCATCAAAGAGAAAGGCGGCAATGCGGCCGCCAGTTATGAGGACGTCTCCACCATGGATGGGGGAGAGAATACTATACGAGCTGCCGTCGACACATTTGGACAAATTGATATTTTAGTTAACTGTGCCGGAGTAATTAAGGACCGAATGATTTATCAAATGAGCCCAGACGACTGGGACAAAGTCATACGCTACAATGTCAAATCTGCTTTTACTACTAGCAAATTCGCGGCGATTTTGTTTAGACAACAACGAAGCGGGCGCATAGTGAACTTGACATCTGACGCTGGTCTCGGCGATATCGGCAGATCCAATTTTGCCGCTGCGTCGGAAGGCATAATTGGACTGACTAGGACAACGGGCAGAGACTTGGGTCGCTATAGTGTCACCTGTAACGCAATATCACCTATGGTAGAGACTAGGATGTTTCCTGGAACGGTAGACGAATACCGAATCGCAGAAGGCATACACCCGACTCCAGCAGAGAGGGCGGGTATTGGTGCTCCACCACCAGTTGTTGACTGGCAAGGTAACGGCTCTCCAGATGATCCTGATAATGTCGCCCCCTTAGCTGTTTACCTGTGTACGTACGCATCTCCGAATATTAACTGCAACGTATTTGGGGTTCGTGGTGGAAACATTTACTTATATTCCAATCCCCAAATAGAAAAATCTATCCACAAGTGGGGAACTTTCACCATGGATGAAATGGACCAGCTAGTACCGAAGATTATTGGCGCGGGACTATAGGCACCGAACTCATAAAATGAAAATTCGTTTCAATGATGAAAGATAAGGGGAATAAGATGGGAAATAGATTAGAAGGCAGAGTAGCGATTGTGACAGGCGCGGGACGAGGTATAGGCAGAAGTGTTGCCATGCTTCTAGCAGAAGAGGGTGCTTCCGTGGTAGTAAACGACCTTGGAGGAGGTGTAGATGGTGATGGGGGCTCAGATGCGCCAGCTTCTCAGGTAGTGAATGAAATAAAGAATGCAGGCGGGAAAGCCATCGCCAATTTTGATTCAGTGGCCGACTACGACTCCGCTGGGAAAATCGTCCAGGCAGCGATAGATAATTTTGGCCGTATAGATATTTTGGAACACGTGGCAGGCATTTTAAGAGATCGAATGATATTCAATATGACTGAAGAAGAATGGGATGGTGTTTTACAAGTACACCTATACGGAGCGTACAACATGGTACGTCACGTGGTGCCCCACATGATTAATCAAAATTATGGTCGAATAGTCCTATTTTCTTCCGGTTCTGGAATGGGTGCGTCAGGACAAGCTAACTACGCAGCCGCCAAAGAAGGGATGGTTGGGTTTTCTAGAGCCCTATCCCGCGAGTTGGCACCCCATGGTATAAATGTCAACGCAGTCTATCCAGGCGGTGCCACAAGAATGACAGAGACCATCCCTGAGTCAACTACGCAATTGAGGGTGCAACAGCGCCAAACGGCTTCAGGAGGAGGTGCAATGTCAACACAGGGTGCTCCAATCACTGGACCTGAAGAGGCACGTGCGCCTGAGAACAATGCTCCAAAGGCTGTTTACCTCGCAACAGAGGCTGCCAAACACTTGACTGGACAAGTAATAGGAACCAGTGGTTGGCCAATGACTCTATACTCTCCAAGGCATGTAATTCGTAGTATTCACAAAAACGGAAGATGGACACTTGATGAATTAGACGACCTAATTCCCGTATCTCTGGGTGCTAATCTTGTAAACCCAGTTCCTGCTCAAGAGCCAAGGCAATAATAGAGGACACTTACAAATCATTGTGCCCTGCAGCAATCAATGTGGCGCGTTACAGGGTACAATGACAACATCTGATAACGATCGTATTACACCCCTAAACATCCTATATCAAATAACTTGTTGCCTCTATAAGTGCGCCTAAAATCATGATTATTCCCAAACCCATGACAAATAAGGCCAAGTTAATTTTGTTAGCTAGGCTTAGCAAAACTCTGATAGTAACCAACCCAGTTACTGCCGCTATTAACATGGCAACCATAGCCTCCGCAGTAACATCAGTACCACCTGACAGGACTGTATATAGACCAGCCCCGAGGCTGGCAGGTACACTCATAAGGAAGCTCAGTTCCAATGCTTCTTTTCTTTTAAACTTACAGGCTAAAAGGGCTGCGATAGTGAGTCCTGAGCGACTTAGTCCAGGCAATATTGCGAGACCCTGAGCGATTCCCACAATAAAACTATCTTTCACTGACAACGAATCTCTAGTTCTAGTTGCTGCCGTGCCCTTCATTTTGAACTGCAGCCCCGCTGTGACTAACATCAGCAACCCAACGCAAGCCATAGCAGCTATTCCAAACGACTTTGGAACCGCCATCGTCAATAATATCAGCAATGCCGCCCCTATCGCCCCACTAATTAGTGTCGATACAAAAATAAACAAAAAGAGAGGAGAAGGTCTCCTGATTCCCTGCACACATTCCGACAAGAGAGCCCAAATTGTACCCCTAAATGCAATTATCGCAGAAATTGCTGTGCCTACATGTAACCACAACGCTAGAGCCAGAGACTCTGTGAATGATTTTTCTAACAGGAACCAGCTCAAAGCAGTTATGACACCTTCTGAACTTACGGGCAACCACTCTGTAACACCTTGAATTATTCCTAATAATATCCCGATAATCACTTGGTAATACTCAATTAACACTTGTAATAGAAACTAAACGGTAACACAGATGAGACTAGCAATGGTGAGGCTACACAGTCAATTAGTTTCTCTGATGCCCCATGTTAGCAATCCCAAGACTGTCATTGCACCCACAAAGAGTAGTAATATTCAGTCATTAATATTTCCGAGATACCCCTGATGCTCATAGCAAAAGTAGGTTGCCCATACAGATACGAATACTAAAAGGAGTAGGAGGAACCCTTTGAATTGGCTAGACCTTTCACTAATAATAATATTAATAGTGAGTCTCATCCAAGGTATGAGACTTGGAATGTTCGGTGCTTTGATAAATGCATCGTCATTATTCGTTGGATGGCTACTTGCGGGCACATTGAGCCAAATCCTAGGTGACGCGCTCTCCGATTCGATTGCCAGCGACACAATAGTTACCATTATTGCTTATGTATCCGTAATTGTCGCTGCTTGGATCGTCGGCAGATCACTGTGGAAATTATTGCGGCCCATTTTAGGAGTTGCTACGCTCGGTTTGATGAATGCTCTAGACCGTCTGGGAGGAGTCGCATTGGGTCTCTTAATGGGATTAATTATTTGCAGTGCGTGTATAACTGGCCTTTCCCGACTGGCCTATAACTTAGTCCTCCCGGATACAATAGTAACCGACTTAGTAATAGAAGATGGTGCGCTGATACACGAAACGAAACAAGTCATAGAGGATTCACTAACTGAGTCAACACTTGTGCCAGTGTTTCTAAACGCAATAGCCATAGCTCCAGATAACCTGCTGGGTTTCGTTCCATCCGATTTTAAGGTATCCTTGGGAATATTAGAGAATAAGATCAGCCGATAATTCAAAGCGCAATGATAATTATCTAGTGGACCTAATAATGTCTATTAATACTCCTGTATTGGTACTAAACCAAAACTATCAACCCTTGAACGTTTGTAATGCGAGACGGGCCATTGTGTTGTTAGATATGGGTAAGGCGGAAGAAATCATAGATGGTCAGGAATTCCTTCGAACAGTGACGAAACACATCTCAATTCCTTCTGTGATTCGACTGGTCTATATGGTCAAGAGGCCGCTTGTAAAAAGAAGACTTTCAAGAAGAGCCATCTTCTACCGTGACGGATTCAAGTGTCAGTATTGTGGGTTAGAATCCAAGAACCTTACACTTGATCACATACTCCCACGATCGAGAGGTGGCCCACACGTCTGGGAAAATGTCGTAAGTGCCTGTATTCCATGTAATCATAAAAAAGCCAGATCGACTCCATCAGAGGCCGGGATGTATCTGATATCAGAGCCGAAGACCCCTAGGCCAAATCCATATTACATGTTTCATCATAGAACACTTCTAGACGAATGGAAACAGTTCATGCCCTGGATGACTTAGTTCATATTCTAGATGATACAATTTGGGACAATACATCAACAACAAGAATCCCAAATTTGTCTACTCGAAATAAATTAACCCACTAACACCTATTTTAATTTCATGTTTTATCTAGTGGGATTAGACTTGGGTACTGGTACACCGCGAATTCGTCCGGCTTTTATCTCAGATATAAATTCCTCAAGGTTGGAAATGTCAGCAATAAATTCCGTCGCATATGTACCTATATCTTCGATCTTATGAGCATCGCTTGCTCCCGTACCTGGTAGCCCTATATCTCTGGACAGATCTGAAGCGAATTCATTTTCATCCGCGGTACCCCTACCATTGAATACCTCAATGCCGTCAACTAATTTCAGAGCTTCATTTCGAGCCGCCCTATCCAGCATATCTCTATAAGCCTTGGAGCCGGAATTAGAAGACTTTCTATAAACTCTACGATAAGGATGGGCTATTACCATAGCCCCCCCTTCCTCCTCAACCAAATCCTTAACAAAAGATGCTCTATGCATGCCAAATATATATTCCCTCAAACCATAAACTAACATATGACCTTCTTCTGTTGTCACTTCACACCCAGGTATTATCAGGTAGTCATGCTTTTTAGACAGTTCACGAATGTCGTCAGGGTGCCAGAACCTGTCATGGTCGGTCAAGCAAATACCGTCCAAACCTAATATTTTTGATCGATCAATAAGAACTTCAGGTGTTAGCGTACTATCATCTGAAGTAGGAAAAGTATGGGTGTGTATGTCTATCAACAAAGACCTTCACGCCTCCCCACCAAAGGAATCAAAAATCACCCTCTATATTTTTGATTTGTTCTTCTACTTTTCCCAATTCAACATACTCCTCGTGAACAATGTGGAAGCATCTTTGCAAATACAAATTAGCCAATGCTTCACCATCATTTAGTCCTGATTTTACAACTTCCGTAAGTCTAGCAGTTTTGTAATCATCAGGGAGATGCTTAGAAAGCAAGGTAATATCAACCTCAGCATCTTTAACAAGAGATTCTTCACCACCATCCATAGCAAATCTAAGTCTGCCTATAAGCTTTGTTAATTCATTTAATTTGTCGGCTTCACTCATAAGGCTATACAAGACGTCATTCACACCTAAGCCAGATTGAATAGCCTCTTGGGACATAGGAACGTGGGTTAGTTCCTCTTTAGATATATCTCCAAGCAACTTGCCATATAAATCACGATATAGTTGCACAGTTTCCTGAACTATCATCATTAATGCGCCCGTATCAGCAACATTTTCATTACCGCCAAAAATAATGTCGTCTTCTCTTGCCTCTGCTAAGTCTTCCAAATAGGCGAAATTTTCTAATTTTTCTGGGGCGGGTGGGAAAGCGAAAGACGTCAAGTCTTTGGAGTCAACATCCCCCATCTGATTCATGAGAAACGGTGGCATATATTTCGATATATTAACGTCTATGGGTAACATCACAATATATGTTGCCCAAATCTCTTCCGGATTCATGCTGTTGCGAAAATATAGGAACGCATGACCTTTAGGTTCTTCACTTACGCCTTTTTCGAAATTAATATCCATTCCGTCTTCTCATTATAAATTCCAAACCAATTCTAACCGTAACTTACATCAGTCTCTATTTCTTAAGCACCTTCATTATACGCAAGATGTCGGCAATTCCAATACGAAATTAAAGTAATCGAGGAAAAATCCGGTATAGCTTTGCGATATCTGGATAAGGGTATATTTTCTATTCTTATCACCCTATAGTGAATCATTATGTAATTATCCATACATCTATATCTTTTTGAATCTGCAACCGTATATCACTTCCTCATCACCTGCCCACAGAATCCAAGCCATATCCTGGCTACCTCAACTGGACTATGCTATTACAAACAATATTATGGCCCCAGAATTCTGAGCAACTAAGCACTTTATTTACTTAGGTAAACAAGCCCCATATTATTCAATAATTTAATTTCTCGAGCGAATGAATATGTAGTGGAAAAACACGCCGTAGGCTCCCAGTAAAACAGAGAAATTCGTGATGCACTATTAAACAGGATTGCTAGAACGTGTCGTTAGGTCTAACCTATGTATTGGTAAAAGTGATTTACTTACGATCTTATATTAAAGAATACAACCAGAAACTGTCTTACAGCTTTTGGTCAATAATTACCTGAGGTAGTTTTTTGCTCTCACCTAGCCCTACATTTTATAAGCGATTCATAAAACCATTACTGTTTACGATCCCACCAGAAACAGCCCAAAAGTACGTTGACTCTTTGCTAAAGAACTACAGTTTGTGGAAATTCCTGTATAAATCCCCAGTGATTAACCAAAATACGCCCGAAATTAACATAGATGGAATAAAACTAAAGAACCCCGTAGGCTTAGCGGCAGGATACGACAAAGACTGCTTGGCTCTGCAATCACTTTCACGCATGGGTTTTGGATATCTTACCTGCGGGACTATTACGCAGACTGCGAGAACGGGGAACGCTAGTCCACGCATACTTCGGTACTCCAAAAGCAATGACCTAGTCAATTCGCTTGGATTCCCGAGCAAAGGGCTATCACACGCGATAGGACAACTTGAACGTGTTCAGCATTTAAGAACGACAACAGCTCTTATTGCCAGTATATCTGGTATTACAACAGAGGAAATATCCAATTGCTTTCAAAAATTGCAACCACTATGCGATGCCATAGAAGTCAATATCAGTTCCCCCAATACTGAGGGGTTGAGGGTTTTTCAAAATCCCGCAACTTTGGCGGAGTTGATAGAGACCTTAAACCATTACCGCAATAAGCCATTATTCATAAAAATGCCCCCATATGTCCCAATCTCTCCACAAAGGTCTGTCACAGCATTGCCTGAACAAAATGAAAACGTTATCAACCTCGCACGAACTTGCAAGGAACGGGGAGTATCCGCAATCACAGTTTCGAATACGCAACCAGCTATTGATGCTGCATTAGCCGTAGGTAGGGGAGGATTAAGCGGGAAATCTATATTCGCCAACATGCTTAAAATGGTATCAGAATTAAAATCAGAAATTGGCAATGACGTACATATCAACGCATGTGGAGGCATTTTTTCTGCGTCAGACGCCAATCAAGCGCTCGCCGCTGGAGCGTCTACAGTCCAATTTTATACTGGTTTGATTTATGAAGGCCCCGGGATAGTGAAAGCAATCCTCCAGGGATTGACCCAAAGCCCGTCTAACCCTGAAGAACCTCACTGACTTCATCGGTAGTTGGCATAGCGTTTTGGGCACCATTTTTGGTAACCGCGACAGCCCCAGCTGCACACGCAAATTTAACTGAGTCTTGGAGTGTCATCCCTCTTGCAATCGAAAGTGCGAATCCAGCATTAAAAGCATCACCCGCCGCTACAGTATCTACTACTTCAACTTCAAAGGCGGGCACGTGGAATCTTTGGGATGCAGAAGCAACAAACGCACCTTCACCTCCCATCTTAATTACAACATGCCTCACTCCTTTTTCCAACAATATATCAGCGGCCTCCGAAGCTGTCTCTATACTTATTACGGCTACCCCAGTTAGGGATTGCGCCTCAGACTGGTTTGGAGTGATAAAATCACAACTACGAAACACTTCCCCAGGAAGATCTCTAGCAGGTGCTGGATCCCATATAACTGGCACGTTAAGCTTACGAGCATGTTCGGCTGCTGACAGGGATATTCCCAAAGGTATTTCGAGTTGTAGCATTAGAGCATCGGCATTTGAAATTGAATCCATTACGGTGCTAATTTGAACTTCATCACAAGACATATTAGCCCCAGAGAACACCACAATTCTGTTTTCACCTACGGAATCTAAAATAATTAATGCAACTCCAGTAGAGGTTCTTTCATCTATCATAACTCCAGCTACGTCCACTCCTATTTTGGACAATGCTTTCATCAATTCACTGCCAAAGGAATCATTCCCCACACGGCCAATAATTTTGGAATTGCCTTTCAGAGATGCTACCCCAGCAGCCTGGTTAGCTCCTTTCCCACCAGGAGCCGTGTAGAAATTCGTTCCGAATATGGTTTCACCGGCATCAGGAAATCGCGAAGATTCGCCAATGAGATCCATGTTAAGACTGCCTAAAACAACTATATTGGGGTCGTGGTCCTTCATAACTTCCCTCTTATCCGATCATATCTTTCTCGAGTAGACGTTCTAACGTCTGTGCTACACCATCCATTTCTATTGATGGAATTATTTGATCAGCAACATCTGTAACTTCTTTGACGGAGCCGTCTATGGCAACTCCCCACCCTGACCATCGTAGCATCTCTACGTCGTTGTACCCATTCCCAAACGCGATAATCTCACCCGGACCAATATTTAGTCGGTCACCAAGAACGGCTAAGGCCTTCTCCTTACCGCAATCAGGATGTAATATCTCACAAAAATACGACAACGACCTCGTAACAGTTAATTTTGATCTAAATATACTTTGTAAATCATTTTCAGTCGTTTCGATTAATTCATCATCTCCTACAGCAACCAATCTTGTAAATTCCACTCCGTTTACCTGACGCATGTCATCAACGACTTCAAGTCTCATTCCATTCCTTTGAGCATAATCTAATACCCAATCGTCGGACTTGTTCACATAGAGTCCTTCATCACAGTATCCAATTACTTGTAAATTCCTTCCTTCCAGTCCGTCCAAGGCTTCATGCAACATCTCTTTACTAAGTGTTTTATGCCACAAAACCGCTCCATTAAGTGGACACGCTATGTGAGCACCTTGTGATGTGACAATCGGGAAGGTTAAACCTAACTCCATCGATGAAGCCGAAGCAGAACGAAACATTCGTCCTGTTGCCAAAGTTACTATAGCCCCTTTTTCCTGTACTTTGTCTACAGCATGCCTAGTCCTAGGAGATATCTCTCCACCAGTTTGCCTTATAGTGCCATCAATATCCAAGGCAACCATTTTAAAAGACATATATAAACCATCCATAATCTTAAATGTGTTAGGATACCTTGCGATGCCAGATTTCTTAAAGAAAATACCGCCTAGACTGATGCTCTGGCTGATCATAGGGCCTATTGTTATCTATTTACTAATCATGGCCTACGGAGACAGGGCATCTAACTAAGTTTAAGCTATCTCAACAATTAACTCTATCTCAACTGGCATATTATGAGGAAGAGACCCCATACCGACAGCAGATCTCGCATGATGGCCACGCTCACCAAAGATCTCCACCATCAAGTCTGAGCAACCATTAGCGACCAAAGGATGATCCTGAAATTCGTAATCACAATTGACCATTACAAGTAGTTTAACAACTCGTCTTATCCGGTCCAAATCTCCGAGAGTTCCCTTGATTCTTGAAAGTGCATTAATCCCCGTAAGTCTTGCCGCTTCATAGCCTTCATCAACAGTCAAGTTTCGCCCTATACGACCTGTCATCACTTTGCCCTCAGAATCGGCAGCTGGTCCTAATCCGGATGTATATAATAAGTTTCCGGTAATAACAGCAGGAACATAGTTTGCTACCGGTTCCGGTACAGAAGGTAATACAATCCCAAGTGATTTAATTTTCTCCTCTATCAGCGACATACATCATCACCTCTCCTCAAAATATTTAGCCCAACAACAACATTTTATATGATTGATCAGCACTTAAGATTTCTCCTTCTAGACAATTTTCGTAAGTAGCCATAATATGATGTCGTCCTATCAATGAGAAAATCCTGTAACCAACGCTTAAACTTTGGAGCACGCAACCATGGTATTATCTCGAAACTCTGTCCGCCTTACTGCAGCGAATCATCTAACTTACAATGTAAAAGACAAGGAACGAGCCAAGAAGTTTTGGACAGAAATTCTGGGAATCAAAGAGATCCCCAGTCAAGTTGAGTCAGATACCATAGTCTGGCTACAGCTTCCTAGTGGCACAATGATTCATCTTACGCAAAATCCGGATGGTATATCACAACCATCCCATCATGGAGCGTTTGAAGTTGAAGATATTGACGAAGCCTATAAGATTCTAGAAGAAAAAGGAGTACATATGGCCTCCGAGAATATAGGCATCCGCAAAGACGGTCAAAGAATGTTCTTTATCTATGATTCCGAAGGAAATAGAGTTGAAATCTGCACGAAATCGGGGTTCCCAGTACTAGTGTAATTCCCTGCATAACCTTGACCTTACATTATGGTCTAGTCTATGCGAAAGCCAGAATATTCGAAGGGTTTCCAACTATAATCTTATATATTGATTCCTCTGAAAATTCTTTACTCTTCATTCTGGGAACAATATTTTTGATAATGTGTCCATAGCCATGTCCGCCGTATTTGACTAATCTGTGGTTCGTGCAAATATCCTGTCCAATGACTATCCTGTCATCGAATCCTCGATCTACCAAAGACTTTATAAGATCCAACCTCTGGGCATCACTAGGCATATCAAGATTTGCCAAAGGATAATAGGAATGTTCGTAGCCAAAAAGATCCCATTCGAGAAAGCAGCCACTTGATGCGAGCTCTAGCAATCCGTCCAAATCAAATATAGTCCTGTCCAGGTGCCCCATTATAACTCTCTGAATGTCGGCTCCAGACTTATTCAATTCATCAAGTATTTCAGAAGTAGCAGATGGATGACGTCCTGGGTGAATCAAGATAGGCGCTCCAGTTTCCTGTTGCGCATAGGAAGCTCCCCATAAAACCTTCCTTTCATTATCTGTTAGTGGCCAGGTACATCCTATCTCGCCTATTATCCCAGCTTTGACAGCGTTTTCCCCTACTCCTACCGTAATATCATTGACAATCGTCTGTGCGATGTCCTCAGATTTAAGCAATCCCATTTCTGAGGGATGAACAGCATCTACATAATAACCTGCTCCCATAATTACATTTACATTGGATTCCTTAGAAATTTTTGCTAGTGCATCTGGATTACGCCCAATTCCCAAAGTCGTTGCATCAACTATAGTTCCACCACCAGCTTCTTTATACAGGGTCGCCTCATCAATTGCTGTTTTCACATCCGTGACATCGAGGTTAGCTTTATTACTGTAATGATTATGACGAATCCATCCTAAATTACCCAACTCAATCGGCTGGTCAACATAATGATTGTCCTCGTATTTAGGCATCTTCAACATGAAGGAAAAATCTATTATAAGATGCTCATGCGTGGTCGTAGGACCCAAATCTTCCGGCTCGACAGGTCCCAAGACTGTCTGCACTTTATCTTTTATTGATTCTAAAACCATCCTAAAGGCTCCATATCTACTGCATTCGCCAACAATAGGAGGCTAGCATCATAAATCGATCGAGGTCAAGGCTCCTTCAAAAAGGAGCCTACTCAAGCCAGTTTTACCTAGATTATGACCTGATCAGGCCTCATTGATAATTACAGTCAATATACCTAACTTGTTTATTGACAGTAATGTCATTAAACATTAGCCTGTATGACGAATAACGGGAGGTTAACAATGGCTGTCAACACTGACCCAGGGCTCCAGATGATTATCGATAACGTGCAAACAGTTGTCGCTTCAGAAGGCGGGATTATAGAGTTTGTCGAACTTCGTGATGGGCGCCTGACTATCAAGTATCACAAAGGAGTCAACGAGGAGTGTCCTGAATGCGTTCCTGACCACGAATTGGTGACTCAAATGTTTGAGACCTCAATACCCACTTACGCACCATATATAACTGATTTGGAATTGCTGTAAATATTCATCGGCTAGTTCAAGATATTAACTAGCAAATCTTAGCTAGGTACTCTTGAAGATCACCTGATCATGTCTAGATATTTCAAGCCGGAGCCAGTATTTAAAAGCAGTATCTTTTCCTGCGGATCGATGGTTCCCGCAGCCAATAATTTCTCTAATGCTGCCACTAATGCCGCTCCTTCAGGACAAACGAACATCCCCTCAAGTGCCCCTACTCTTTTCATGTTGACTAGGATTTCGTCATCTGAAACAGTTTCAACCCCTCCTCCACTTTCTCGTAATGCTTGTAATATAAGATAATCACCAATTGCAACCGGCACGCGAATTCCAGCCGCCAAAGTGGAGGCATCTGGCCACAATTCGGCAAATTCAGACCCGTCTCTGAAGGCCTTTACTATAGGTGCGCAACCTTCGGATTGTATGGCAAACATTTTGGGTCTAGCCTTACCCAGCCAACCCATGGCTTCCATCTCAGAAAAAGCTTTCCACATACCTACAATTCCGGTTCCACCTCCGGTAGGATACAAAATCACATCAGGTAAAGACCAGTTCATTTGTTCAGCAATTTCATACCCCATAGTCTTCTTACCTTCAGCTCTATAAGGCTCCTTAAGAGTCGATACGTCAAATAGACCTAGCTCATCTGCCTTTTCACCTGAAATTCGTCCAGCATCATTAATAAGGCCATCAATCAGGTTAAGATTACCTCCAGTCATATTAACTTCAATTTGGTTTGCCTCAGGAGCGTCATGCGGCATGTATACATATGCATCTATTCCTGCTTTAGCTGCATACGAAGTCATGGCCCCAGCGGCATTACCTGCGGAAGGCATAGTTAACTTTTTTACGCCTAGCTCCTTTGCTTTTGACACTGCAGCACCCAGGCCTCTTGCTTTGAAAGAAGCAGTCGGATTAATTCCCTCATCCTTTATGAAAAGTGACGAACACTGGAGCTCCTTACCTAATCGCTCTGTCTTAAATATCGGGGTATATCCTTCCCCTAGTGTCACCACATTTGCCTCATCAATGACAGGCATAACTTCGAAATATCTCCACATATTTGAAGGCCGGTCTCTAAGAGAAGATCTATCAAAATGGATTCTCGCAGAATCTAGATCGTAGCGAGCATAGAGAACCTTCCCGCATTCTTCGCAGGTACGATGTAGTTCGTCGGAACTGTAATTTTTATGACAGTAAGTACACTCTAGGTGAGACAAATAACTTTTCATTAATACTCCCTTGGATGTTTAAAAGGTATGAAGATATTATAACAGGCTACCATGATCTTGCTTCCATCATGGCTATAGCATGCCATATGGTACAATCCACCACTGAATGCTACGAAAATATCTGGAGGAGTACCATGGGCACTCAAATACAACGAAAATATCTGGACTTACATCCAGGGTCATTAGATAGATGGGCTGTGGCTAGAGATATTTTCCCAGACGGCGTCACCCATGATGGCCGAAGAGTTACCCCTTTCCCAATATATGCGACACATGGCAAAGGACCACTGAAATGGGATGTCGATGGCAACGAAATAATTGATTACTGGACGGGGCATGGCTCCATGATACTAGGCCATTCACACCCTGAAATAGTTACCGCCGTACAAGAGCAAGTAGCAAAAGGAACGCACCTGAGCGCGTCGTCGGACCTAGAAATTCGTTGGGGGCAGCTAGTTCAGCAGCTAATTCCGAGTGCGGAGAAGGTACGATTCCATAGCTCAGGCACAGAAGCTACCATGATGGCCATTCGAATGGCTAGAGCTTACACAGGGAAAATGAAGATAATCAAATTTGAAGAGCACTTCCACGGGTGGAACGATTACTTATCTGCTGGAGGTTCAGGATTAGGTGGAATACCACAAGAAACACTGAGTACAATGATCGTATTGCCCCCAAACGACATTTCATTGGTGGAAGAAACTATAAATAGAAATGATGATGTAGCGGCTATAATCCTGGAACCCACAGGAGCACACATGGGTTTGGAACCCATAGGCCCCACATTTTTATCCCAGCTAAGAGATATAACTTACAAAAATGAAATAGTTCTAATTTTTGACGAAGTTGTCACGGGGTTCAGAATTTCAAAAGGGGGTGCCCAAGAATATTTTGGAATAACTCCAGATATGACTACTATGGCCAAAATCCTTGGAGGAGGCCTCCCTGGAGGCGCCGTAGCAGGAAAAGCAGAAATCATAAATATGATTGAGTCTCATCCCGAAGATAATAATTTCAATAATACGAGACGTATTGCTCATAATGGTACCTTCAACGCAAATCCCTTATCAGCGGTTGCTGGAATAAGAGCCTTAGAACTCATATCTGAAGGGGAGATAAACAACCTAGCATCGAAGGCTGGAGAAAATCTCAAGCAAGGCCTAAATGAGATGCTAGGTAAATTAGAAATCCCAGGGTGTGCAACAGGTATAAATTCTCTCATATTTCTTAGATTGAATACTGATCCTGACGAAGCCGATCCTGAAAAAAACATTACCGCTGTGCCTGACATTCGAAAGAAGGCTGACTCGCTAATGCAATCAGAGCTCAATTTAGCATTTATGAACAACGGAGTTCACGCTGGGAATGCCCATGGGGGGGCCAGGTTTATCATGAGTTCAGCGCATACTGAAGATGATATTAATAAAACAGTTAGTTCAGTTGCGAAAGCACTTTCGGAAGTCAGAGAACAAGGCCTCCTGTAGGCAATCCTCTTAATAAATAAATTCATGAAATATCAAGAACACGATGTGACAATAATAGGCGGAGGACTAGCCGGTCTCACTGCAGGCATATATTGCAGTCGTGCCGGACTACAGACTGTTCTCTTGGAAAAAATAATGCCAGGAGGGCAAATAATAAATGCAGATGTAATAGAAAATTTCACTGGATTCCCTGATGGCATATCAGGAGCAGAACTAGGCCCACTCGCACAACAACAAGCGATACAGCATGGAGTAAGTATTAAACTAGCGGAAGTTTCTAACATTTATCCTGAAGAGCAGAGCTGGATAGTAGAAACAGATGGTGAAAACTATAGGTCATCAGTAGTAATTGCTGGTAGTGGCTCGACTCTAAAAACATTAGGCGTTCCCGGAGAGAAAGAACTATACGGCTCGGGAGTATCATACTGCGCAACATGTGATGGAGGATTTTTCCAGAACCAAATCGTTGGCATTATAGGTTCTGGGGACTCGGCGCTGGATGAGGCCTTGGTCTTAACGCAATACGCTTCTAAAGTAATTCTTCTGTGTAAATCAGATAAGTTGACCGGAGCAAAATCCCTTCAGGATAGAGTCTTATCCAACGAGAAAATTGAAGTGATGTGGAATACGACGGTAAAATCTATTAAAGGCAATAACGCTGTAGAAGAGATAGAGGTATCCATTGGCAACCCAACTAATTCAAGCTCTGTAAAACTATCTGGAATATTCATTTATATTGGGCTCGTTCCTAATAGTTCTTATTTGAAACATTTGTTACCCCTAGATGAAAGAGGTCACGTCCCTACCGATATATGGATGCATACGGACCGCTCCGGGTTGTTTGCAGTGGGTGATCTGAGACAACATTCTGCATCTCAACTCATCACTGCCGCTGGAGACGGAGCAACTGCCGCAATCGCAGCGAAACGGTACATAGAGAGACTATCATAGTAATTATGCAGACAAACTTTATTCGAATAACTTGAACTAATACTATGGATTTTAGATTTACCCCTGAGGAAGAAACCTTTCGGCATGAAGTACGATCTTTCCTAAAAAATAACTTAGGTGAAGATTGGCAAGGTGTCACGCCAGACGACTACTTTACTCCTAAAAATTGGGCCGTGATACGGAACCTGACTGGAAAGCTCGTTGACAAAGGCTGGCTCACAATGGCCTGGCCTAGAGAATATGGTGGGCAGGGCCGATCCCATGTAGAACAAATGATATATAACGAGGAATCCGCTTACCTCAGAGCCCCTATGAGGGACACTAGTATGGGTACTCATATGGTAGGCCCATCCATTATGGTCTATGGTACAGAAAGCCAAAAATCACAGTATCTTCCTGAAATAGCCAATGGGACAGCTATTTATTGCCAGGGATTCAGCGAACCTGAGTCTGGATCAGATCTCGCATCACTTCAACTGAAAGCGGTTGAGGACGGAGACGACTACGTACTTAATGGATCAAAAATATGGACTAGTGGAGCACATAAAGCTAACCGATGCTACCTAATGGTCAGAACAGAACCTGAGGCACCTAAACACAGGGGCATTAGTGTCTTCATAGTAGATATGAATTCTCATGGAATCACGGTGAACCCTATCATTAATATGCACAATGTGCATTATTTCAATGAAGTCCAATTCGAAAACGTTCGTGTACCAAAGAAGAACATGATCGGTGATAAAAACCAAGGTTGGTACATCGCCGCAACTACCCTAGATTTTGAAAGATCTGGAGTAGGGCGTTATGCCACCAATAAACGAGATTTAGAAGAGATTATCATTCTATCTAAAACCCTCAAGAAAAATGCTAGTGGCTTACATATAGATCCTTTATTAGGACGGGCAATCGCAGACCTTTGGACTAGAAACGAATCCGGCAAATTAGTCTCTTATCAGGTAGCGTGGATGCAGAGTAAGGGGCTCATACCAAATAAAGAGGCTTCTGTTTCAAAATTAGTTGGAAGCGAAATAAGTCAGGAAATTAGTCAATTGGCAATGCGATTGTTAGGGCTATATGGAACACTGGACATCGACTCCAATTGGGCCTTCCTTACGGGACGTGTAGCGTCCCAATGGATGAACTCTTTTTCTCTCACAATAAGAGCAGGAGCTTCAGAGATACAGAGGAATATAATAGCCACTAGGGGACTGGGACTCCCTAGATCTTAATCGCGAGGATCAAAATATGCCTTGGTTATTAATCGCCTTGGGTGGTGCCAGTGGGGCAGTATCACGTTACGCGATAGACAAAACAATAGAAGTCTTCATTAAAGAGAGTACGTTGGGTACTTTCACAGTTAATATTACAGGGTCTTTCCTTCTGGGGCTTTTTATAGCACTCGCAAATACTAGATATGACTGGCCCATTGAGTTACGTCTATTCGTTGCAATTGGGTTTTTAGGTTCCTATACGACCTTTTCCACGCTTACCGTGGCGAGCATACAGCTTGCCATTGACGGTCACTGGGGGCGCTTTATGATGAACGTACTAGGTAGCATGATTGTGGGACTCCTGTCAGCTGCATTAGGCATATTCATAGGGAAAGCACTGTAGCACACCGTTGCTCATTTAATTTAATTGTCGCTATGTCTCTTGTCTTCGTCATTCAACTCTGCTTCCATCCTCCGCAATTTATCTTCAGACGTAGGATGATGCCCATAACATGCCCTCGTAAAAGCTTTAGTTGCAGATTCAACTAGAGCCGATGAAAAAAACCGTCTCATAATCTCCTGAAATTCCAGAGGAGTTGTGGAGGAAGGTCTACGTGCCCCACGACTTTCAGCGATTAGCAACATCTTGAAATATATGTCGAATATTTTTGAAATCCTAGGATCTTTGTCTGAGGGTAAAGCGAATCTCTTTACCCTGGAAGGGCGTGCAAACAGTTCCGACAATAAATTGGCCAGATCTTTTGCAGTATTTGTATTCTCCCGGATAGAATTACGTACTCCTGAAGATAAGTTATCACTTGGAGAGGATTTCCTACGAAATGACCTATACGCTAAAACCGCACAAATAATCAGTATTATGACGACACTACCTGTTTGTAAGACTTGAACTATTTGTTCCACTACAAGATAAGTGTCTTCAGATTGTTTGATACTATCTATAACAGCGCCACGGCCTCCGGCACTCGCAGACCATTCAGTGGGCCCAATAAATAGTCCCAAAAGACTACCAATAGGTTTCAGCAACCATGAAACAACATAAATGACAGGTAGGATGATTCCGTAAAGAATAACCGTGGACAAGAAATTAAACAACATAATCACAGGAAGCGCTATAGCCCCTAACGCATCTTTTGAAAGAAGCTTAAACAACAGGCCTGCCAAAACTACGCCCCCACCAATTAAGCCGATTAACAGAATCCACGTAGAATTTGAGGAAGATATTGCTGATTTATGAAGATGTCCGACTATCAATCCTATTATACTTGCCAAGAAAAATATCATGACATAGGCATACATATCAAAATTCATTGGGTGAATTGCTTCAGCCACTGAAGCAATCGCTAGGGCTAATATTCCTAATTTAAAGCTGTTGGAAACGCTCTCCCTGGGTAAATCTGCAGAGGCAATATTCCCCCCCCTAATCCACAAGAAAAACGATATCACCATTGCAGTTACCCCTCGGTACACATAGGTTTTGTCAGGCTCTCCATAAAACATTTCACTAGGCCAGTTTAAAACGACATAACCTCTTTCAGAGGATAAGGTAAGAGAAACAACCAGATAAATAATCGCAACCCCAAATAGAATTGGCATCGCACTAATAGCAATATTCCTTCTAGGGAACCTTCCCATAATGTGATGTACTGCAAGAGCTGTTCCCAACACTAACACTACTTCTAGCCAGGAAACAGGCCTATCTATCCACACAAGAGGCGTTGCTATCATGGTAATTAATACAAAAATCCACGAGCTTTCGGAGATAATATGGCATGTAGAAACTATTTTGTCTTGCACAAATATCACAACTCCCTATTCTTGAAATACTCGTTCCATACAAAAATATTCACGCCTTCTATCTGAGGACATTCTTCATCTCCAACGTAGAACATTACCACCCTGAAACCTTTCCTTGTCGCCGTCTGTAATTGATCAACTAATTCATCAGGCACAAATCCACTAACTACAAGTAAGGTGGAGCCGACTGGGAAAAACTGAATGTTCTCACCCAGTTGAACAGACAAACTGCCTGAGGCAATAGGCCGAATTCCTGCTAATGCCTCCAGAACCACACTTAACTGATCAGGGGATCTGCTAGGTAGTATGCGCATGGGCATACCTGACACCACTGGACTCCCATTGGAAAACATACCAACATTATATTTTTCTTCTAAAGCAGCCGATGCCAGAGACGCTGCTGCAGTAATAACTCTCTCTAGAACAACTTCAGAATACCCTTGCCAATAGTATGCAGTGGTGTCAACACCTACAACCAACATCAACTTGGCGGAGGAACTAATGTCAAAAGTCTTCGATTGAACTCGTTGTGCCTTAGCGGTCGCTTTCCAATCTACATACTTCAGAGGATCTCCCGAGGTGTAATCCCTCACACCAATCGGCAAGGACACATCCTCATATAATTGAAGTTTGCTTCTAGTACTCCCAAATGGATGAGCTCCATCCATCTGAAAATCTGATAACGGGACAATCCTTGGATATATCAATAGCTCATCTTGCATATCCAAGGCCTCTTCACACCGAAACAGACCCAAAATATCTCCACTCTGAAGCCTTACTGGTCCTATCTTAAAATGTCCTCTTTTTAGGCATTCTGCACGATATTCCCATGTGACCTGATCGTATGAACCTATTGATGTCGTATGCAATAATCTAAAGGAATTCTTAATATGACTAGTAGATATTTCCGCCTCCATCAAGCGTATATCTACAGGAAAATTATCTTCCATATTTATCGAACTCAGAGGAACAGGCTTACCATTAGTTAATGTTATTTTCAAAGCAATACTTTCACCTATGAATGCTTTGTAACTTGAAAACTCTCTCTCATATGTAATATGCCTCAATGCCAGGCGGTTCCATGTCCACGCCAACCCGGCAAATAACAGTCCCATCACGCTGAAGCCGATCAGCATCCCTTGTCCCGAAAATATTCCGACAATTATTATTACTACGAATAATAATATCCATATGTCGTGCCAGACTCGACTGGGCATATCAATTATCTCTCAATTGGGACATCAACATAAGACAAAATTTCCTGAGCAATTTCATCATCTTTGCGCCCCCGCAACCGAGCATTGGAAGTTAGAACTAGTCTGTGAGGAATCACATAAGGTACTAATTGCTTAACGTCATCTGGCAAAACAAAATCTCTGCCTTCAATTGCTGCCACTGCTTGCGCCCCTCTGTATAAAGCTATTGAAGCCCTAGGGCTAGCGCCTAACTGTAAGGACTGATTATCTCTGGAGGCTTGCGCAATATTAACAATATATTGTCTGATTATATTGTCTACTTTTATCCCAGTAATTTCTCTCTGAATTTTGACAATCTCTTCAGGATAAGTTACGGGGTCCAGTGTTATAGGATCAAATTCATCATGAAATTTCAATAGAATATTTGATTCTTCAGTTGCGGTGGGATAACCCAATTGTATCCTCATCATAAACCGGTCCAATTGTGCCTCGGGCAAAGGAAATGTACCCTCCATTTCAACAGGATTTTGAGTAGCGAGCACCATGAAAGGACTTGAAAGTGGCATCGTCTCTCCGTCCACAGAGACCTGATTCTCCTGCATAGCTTCAAGCAGTGCAGACTGAGTTCTAGGAGTAGCACGGTTTATCTCATCAGCCAGCAACATCTGACCAAATATAGGGCCTGACATAAACTCAAATTCACTAAGTTTCTGGTTATAAAAATTCACGCCTAAAACGTCAGAAGGCATCAAGTCAGGTGTAAACTGAATCCTCTTAAAAGTGCAGCCTAAAGATTGAGCCAAGGCCTTAGCCATGGCTGTTTTCCCAGTACCCGGAACATCCTCAATCAAAATGTGGCCTCGACAAAGCAAAGCAACAATAGCTAACTGTATGTCGTTTTCTTTGCCTATAATGGACTGGGCAACTCTATCCTTTATGCCAATCACTAGTTCCTTAGCTGTTTTAACTTGGTCTTTATTTCTCACAAATAGCCTCTAATACAGATTAGATTTAACAGTAAACTCCCTTTGCAAATGCAAAAAACTAAGGTGCCGCAGTATAATCCTCGTTAATAAGGAAATCAAGTGACTCACTTGTTCATAATTTTTTTACTGGTCTGTAGTTCAAGTATGAGGTATATTAATCGGTAGTTACAAATATTGAGTTCATAGCAGTTCTTTTGTAACCACACTGGGTAATCCCTCACGTAGGGACCAGATGAAAACTTACGATGCCCGATGGTGTAGTGGTATCACAAAGGACTTTGAATCCTTTGACCCAGGTTCGAATCCTGGTCGGGCAGCTTTCACACAGAATAGACAGAAAAAAGCTCAGGTAAGGAAATCGCCTGATGATACCTTTTTCAATTTTCTATTACCCATGCCAATTAATCACTTTTGCATGATATATTTTTAAACCATGGTATTAAGTCATATAAAACTTATTGAAAGTAGACTTCAACATGAAAATTACTGATATCACGACTACCCAGCTCTTCTACCCTCACGGTAAAGCTATACAAGATGCGACTATATATGACCCCAAACCAGGATCAGACGGCCGGGGAGAGTTATTTGTTCACATCCAAACGGACGAAGGTATCAGTGGGCTTGGAATAGGCCAATCCTCCCCTGGAGTGAGAGAAGTTATAGAAAAAACTTTTAAGGAATTATTAATTGGCAAAGATCCATTTAATATTGAAGAATTATGGGATTTAATGTTCTGGAAGATACGTGGTTATGGAAGGAAAGGCGTTGCCTTCTGTGCCTTATCCGCTATAGATATTGGGTTATGGGATCTCAAATCTAAAGCGCTAGGGCTTCCTCTGTTCAAGTTGCTGGGTGCGTTCCGAGAATCTGTACCGGTTTACGGAAGTGGCGGTTGGACGAATTTCTCTGAATCAGAATTATTATCCGAAATGACATCATATGTAGAGCAGGGTATTCCACGAGTAAAAATGAAGGTCGGGAAAAATTTCGGACAATCTGAGCGAGAAGATATAGAAAGACTTGCGGCTGTACGAAAAGAAGTAGGAGACGACGTCGCTATATACGTGGATGCCAACAACGGGTATTTCCCGAAGCAGGCCATCTATATGGCCAAGGAATTTGAAGACTTCCAAGTAGGGTGGTTTGAAGAACCTACACTGGCAGACGACCCTAGAGGTCTCGCGAAAATCTCGAATGCGACAACTATACCAATTGCAACGGGAGAGCACGAATATACGAAATACGGTTTCAGAGAACTTATGCAAGCAGAAGGTGTTGATATAGTTCAGCCTGACGTCGGAAGAGTGGGGGGCGTCACTGAATGGATGAAGGTGGCACATATGGCACATGGTTTCAATTTACCTGTCGCGCCTCATGCAGTACAACTAGTCCATCTGCATCTAGCCTGCGCCACCCCTAACTTGAAAGTTGTTGAATACATGAACGTATTACTGGAAGGCGATCGAGTCTGGTACACAGAATTCCCGGAACAAAAGAATGGTATGTGGACGCCTTTTCTTGATAAGCCTGGGCTAGGGCTAGAATTAAATCCTGAAGCAATCGAAAAATGGTCTGTATGAAAAGGGATGACAGCAGGTCTAGCGGTGATGATTCTACTAGTACCCCAGTAGAATCAAACCGTAAAAAACCCTTGTCTCTACCGCGACTACAAACACTGGATTCTTTAGGAAGCTACCCAGATTACAGAAGGCTCTGGCTATCAAACATATTTTCGAACAATGCACAATGGCTCCAATTATTGACCGTTGGCTGGCTTGTCCGAAGTCTCACATCAGGCTTAGCGTCTTCCGCCATGTTAGTTGGTGCCATTGGAGGTCTAAACACATTACCCGGAATTTTTGTTGGACCTATAGCTGGTGCGCTGGGTGACAGAATAGACAGAAAGAAAATGGTTATACGTATGCAGATCGTAATGGCCATCTTATCTATGTCCTTCGCTCTACTTGTAAGAACGGAATTTGTAACAGTGTGGCACGCGTATTTTTACGTAATACTCACAGGCATAGGATGGACAAGTACCATGCCGATTCGAACAGCATTGATAGCCAATACAGTCCCGAAAGACTCGTTAAGCAATGCCTATGCGACCCACGTATTGACGATTCCAGGCACGCGTATGATTGGACCATTTATTGGTGGCATATTAATAATGAAACTAGGATTTTTCTGGAATTTTACACTTGAAGCTTTTTTGTACATAGGCAGCATCATAATACTGAGTGGTATGAATACCCCGTATTATGAACCGAGATCCGAGTCCTCCAAGAAGTCCCTAATAACTGATTTATTGTATGGATTTAGATATGCGATAAAAGAAAACAGAGTTCTTCTATATCTGATTCTGCTGGCTATAATTCCAAACACTCTCTTGCAACCATTCATGATTCTACTCCCAGTGTTTACCGAAGAAGTCCTGAAGCGTGGATCGGACATTGGCGGTTTTTTGATGTCAGTCAATGGGCTTGGAGGCTTGATAATGGCTCTTTTCTTGGCATCGTTTGGGTTCATATTTCGTAAAGGCAATATAGTTCTGGTAACTGCGATAGCGGGCTCTGCATTTATATTAATTCTCTCTCATGCGTCGAACCTATATTTGGGATTCGCACTCATATTGTTAATTGGAACAACTCTAACGGCATTCAGGGCAACTAGTGGTACCCTTATCCAGCTTATTGTTCCCGACAATGTCAGGGGACGAATAAGTGGAATTCAAAGGCTAAGTTCCGCTCTTGTACTTCTTTCTAGCGTACTTATCGGCTGGTTTGCTGACACAACATCTGTGTCCATTGCGCTCGCCACAATCGGTGTAGCAGGGCTATTTCTAGGAGTAGGTTTCTATATTATGTCACGGCGAATCAGAGCGTTAGAATAATATTACTCAATCACAAATGGTATCAATTACAGGGAGATTGTATGAATTTTAGAATGCTTGGGAAAACTGGTTTGCAAGTATCTCTAGCTAGCTTCGGCACTGGTGGTCCTAGTCAATTCGGACAAAGAAAAGGATTGGAACAAAAGGCCCAAACTCTTTTGGTGAGAAAAAGTCTCGATCTTGGCATTAATCTCTTTGATACCCATGAAGGATATGGAGAAAGTGAAACTATACTCGGAAATTCCTTGAAAGGAGTTCGCAGAGATACTTATAACATATGCACGAAATGGTCTTACCAAAACCCAGATGGCAGTATGAAATGTGGAAGTGAATTTGAAGAGTCAGTTGAAAAAAGCCTTCAAAGGCTACAGACGGATTACATAGATATTATGATGTTTCACGGGGTTATGGCTGAAGATTACACAATCGTAGTCGACTCATATATGGAAGTTATGAATAAGCTAATTCGGGCAGGCAAAATCCGTTTTAAAGGCTTCAGCACAAAATACGTTAACGATCCAGCTCAGGAATCACCACCAATTGCTCTGAAAACTGACCCCTTGATATGGGATGTCTTAATGTTGAAATATGGAATCCTAAATCAGTTAGCAGCAAGTGAAACTCTCCCTCTCGCCATGAAACATAGTATAGGTATATTAAACATGGCATCAGTGAGAATAAAATTACCCAACCCTAAGTTACTCGAGGAAACGTTAATGGAGTGGAAAAATAAAGGATACATATCCCATAATGCGTTACCAGAGAGATTCCCACTAGATTGGTTGATACACGATGACGTGGATTCTGTAATAAGCGCTGCATATAAATTTGCTGCCAGCCATGAAGCAATCTCGTCAGTCATAATAGGGACTTCTAGCATAGACCATTTGGAATCAAACATAGCTGCACTGCGAAATCCTTCTTTACCAAGGAAAGATTATGAAAGACTAATAACTCTATTTGGAAACATAATCGAATATGCTTAATCTAAACTGCATCGGAGAAAACATAATGGAAAGACCGAACATCATCATCATATTTTGTGATGATCTGGGGTATGGAGATATTGGATGCTACGGTTCCGAGGTAAATCGGACCCCCGAAATAGACCAGATGGCGAAAGAAGGAATACAGTTTACAGATTTTTATGTAACGTCACCTGTTTGCTCTCCATCTAGATCGAGTCTTATGACTGGATGCTATCCC
>CAZQPS010000046.1:0-25589 GCA_964595285.1 uncultured Dehalococcoidia bacterium
ATAATAAGTGCACCTAGAGCTCTGCTCCTCACCTTTTTTGATACAATAGCGATATGGATACTAGAGATTTCGAGTCATTGGTTGAGAAAGTCATAACCGAACTACCTGACGCTGTAAAAGATCATATGATGAATGTAGACATTGTCTTGGAAGAGAGACCAACTGCGGAACAATTGGTAGGATCAGGAATAGAAAAAGATCAATTGTTATTGGGCTTATATGAAGGACTTCCTCTCACGGAAAGACATGATTACGGGATGGTTTTACCTGATAAAATCACCTTGTTCAAAGAACAAATAGAGACAGTCTGCCAAAATATATCTGAAGTAGAAATAGAAATAAGAAACACTGTAATACACGAAATCGCTCATCACTTTGGCATAGCAGAAGAACGACTCGAAATGTTAGAAAACTAGTTCGATTCTGGACCGAATAAATCACCTATGTCTTGCTCAATCTTGGATGCAAGTTCCGATTCGTCTAAAAACCCCAATTCTTTGTAAGACTCAGGTGTGCCATAGACACGTGATTGTATTACAACAGGCATCGGTACTGAATGACCAAAAACCAAAGCCTGTTGCTTTGATTCCAACCTCGCCAGTACTGATTTAAGCTTGCGACTTCCTGACTGGCCAGTGAGAACAGCATCCGTATCCTTTTCATTGTCCAGCAAGCAGGCTATCTTAGTTCCTAATTGACTCATCACTTCATCGTCAATTCCACTAGGACGCTGATCTACCACCAATAGTGTGACATTATATTTACGTAGTTCCCTAGCTATATTGCCAAATATTGTCTGATTAGCGATGGAAGGATTCAAAAATCGATGTGCTTCTTCGATAGTTATCACCAATGGCCTTGGTTCTTGAGCACTATCTCCCATGGCCTGCTCTTTCATACTCACGTAGCGATCGTATATTCTACGAGTAATTAAGTTAGCAACCAACATATACGCTTCCATGTGATTACCAAAGCGACCAAATTCCAAAACGACATGCATACCTCTATTCAGATACTCAAGTACCTTGTTGACGGAGTTATGTCCCGAGCCATTCTCAATAAATTGGAATCTCTCAAATCGCGCAAGCCTATTCTTCAAAGTACTTAAGGCACGATCGTTAACGTTAAGCTCTCTAGCTAACTCGCCAAATTCCTCTCCGCTGGGATAGGAGAGAAAAGTAGCTACCCAAGATTTCCCGAATTTTCGTCTCAACGAAAAAGCGGTATCTGCTGCAACCTCTGATAAATTTAATGAATCCCTGAGCACCTGGATATCTTCCGGTTCTATCTCATCGTATCCTATTTTAACTACATAGTCCGGGGACAACCCTCTTCGTCTCGAACTTTCCTCATCCAGCGAAAAGACAGCAACTCGGGATGAAAATAACTGCTTCAGTCCTTTTACTTCCGCACTATTTTCACTTGTGCCTTTCCATCCATATTCACCATGCATATCAAAAACTAAATTACTGGCGGTGCCATTTTGTAATATCCCTGCTAGTAGCAACCTAGTTAAAAATGTTTTCCCAGTACCACTTTTTCCAAAAACACCATTACTCCTCTTGACAAATTCTTCAATATTTAGACACAACTTTGTTTCCATATCCAAGGGATTGCCTATCCAGAAATGGTTTTCATCTTCACTTCCAAAGACTAAACGAATATCTTCATCTGTTGCAGAAGACACTAATGAAAAATGTGGAGGTATGGTTTTAGCAGGCGTGGGTCCTTCAAAATTTTCCGCACCAATAGTCAGCATGGGTTCCACAGTCACGGACCCGTAAGCCGTTGTCCCAGACACTACCTCGGAAATGAAACTGTTAGACACATCTGGGGGATTATTTATCAAAGATTGATCTATAGACTTTAGTGCCACCTCAGTCAGAACTCCAAAAAACCGCTTGTCTCTACCCTGCATATTCACAAATGTTCCAACTTTGATATCCTCAATCGAAACATCCGCATTCAATCTAACCTCCATACCTTCAGACAGCGACCCAGCCACTATTATTCCTAAAGGTTTCGGCATATCGAAAAGATGATCTTTTTCATCTCCATTAACGCGTGTTGTAGACCCTGATTGAAAGGTCATACTACCATCCTCCTAAGAAGATCATTGAGACGTGGGAGTTGTCCCACCATGTGAGTAGCAAGGATTTTCCCCGCCTTGACCCTAAACCCATAAGGATCACTATGCGCCTCAGAGGCTTTAAGCAAGAAGGATGCTATTATGTCATCTTGTGCATCCATGGACGTAGATAGCAGCCTAGGGAGGAAATCTAATCCCAGAGAAAATTCCCTCAATTCTCTATCCCTTGCAGTGTACACAAAAGAGTGCATTCTAGGGGGGTAAGGACCAAGAATTCGGTGTATACCTCCATCGTCCACATATCCGACAGTAATCGCTCTAAATTCAGTGGTGAGTAATCTACTTAGCTGAGGATTACTGTGATATATATCTTCTTCTCTTAGTTCAGCCTGACCGCGGGCTATAGGATGTCGAGAAGGATCCATGCTGCTTGTCACAGATTCACAAACGATTCCATAAATTCCATTGTTGTCACCAGCCCTAATCAAGCTCCCAAGAGCAGGTGCCTCGTACAGACTGTAACATTGGGAGTTGAATTCAGTTGTTGAGGCCTCAATTACCTCCGCTATACGTATCGCGCCATCCACATCGTTGTCGTTTGACTTCATTTACTCAACTCTTAACTTGTCCATTCATCTCAGTTTCATATCCATTTCAATTTTTTAGAACGATTTTTCTCTGATAAATAATTGGGTAACCTTTCTTTGTCGAGCGCGTTTCCAATCAAATCTACAAAATACTCACGATCCACTGAGGTTATAACAGCTTGTTCGTGGGCCTCCATCAATGATACAGGGTATCCGGGGCCTCTTTCACACTGATCCAATACCCCAGCATGTACAAACTCTAACATCATTTCATCTTGGGCTACCCACGATGGCATTTCCACCCGGGCAATTTCTTCTCCAACGTTCAGATAAAAAAAATCTATCCCGTGTTCGCCATAGCGATCTCTAACAATAGACGCGGTACTCCGGAACACTCCCGAACGTTCGCCTCTACCAAGTATCGAAAAATATATCTCTCGATCCATAGTACTACCTACATGTTCATCACAAGGTCTTTGTCCTGATAGTACCGATCCGCAATTCATAACACAATTGGCAGTATCAAATGGACATTTATGCAATCTCAAAGCGTTTGAAACATCACGAGCACCAGGCAAACTTATGTAACTGGCTATCGCTAATCGACGACGCAAGGCCATTTCCTTTAAATCATCAAGTGCCTGCACGAACCCATCATTAATAATTGCCCTTTTGACGTATTCAGGATAATCTCCGAGCCCAAACATGACTAGAGTGCCATCAATAAGACCTAAAGTCGGAATCTCGCCAGATGTCCCACTCACTGCCTCAACAAGCGCACTAAGTTCCTCTACAGATCTCTTAGCGCCAAGTAACGCTCCGTCAATGTTGGATTCTTTGTAAGGAGGTACGTCTTCTTGTATAACCAATTCACGATCCTCAGCGTATAGCCTGGGATTGTTGTAAAGACGGGCATCCGAGTACTTCCCATAATCAAGAACTACGGTACCAGTATTGATGAGAAAACATCGTGCTGCAATATGCCTGTCCACGTCAATATGTGAACCATCCACTGCCACTACTCTAAAGTCTTGTTGTAAGGCTGGTCTTTGGTATTTATTTCTTGGCGCGTCCTTCATCATAGGAACCGACCAATTCAAAGTGGATACACTACGTTGTCTTTTCTCTTCATAGGGTACTTCTTCGAAGTCAGATACAGCATTGATGGCCATTTCACGATGAGATCTGCGATCATTTTGACGCTTCTTTAAAGTTTTGCCCATAAGGTCTATTTGTATAGCTGTTTTGGTAAGGTCTAATGACATGGTCAATCCATTTCAAACGATATAGATAATTCCCCAAGATTATCTAAGGTACAAAGAATCGGCATTCGATTTCACATCTCCCGAAATATTGGATAGTTCAACGTAGCACCCGTGCATCTCCAATTCTTCTCGTGATACGCCGTTGATCCATATGATCTAAAAGGGCAATTGCATATTTTCTGCTCGTATTAAATAAGTCTCGAACATCCGCAACCGTAATTTGCCCGTTAATACCTATGAATTCCGAAACACGAACCACCATATCGCTATATACATCTACCGCGTACACTACATTATCATTTAGTTTGATGACTTTGTGCTCGTCGACCAAGAAATTAAGTAATTCTGCATCGGGGGCTCGTTCTGTGGAAGGAGAATAGCAACCTTCCACAAGTAATGCCAAATACGTGCTAGCCTCAGTGGTTTGTGAATCAGTAAGCGCAGGTTTGTGATCAGGCAATTTAACCAATGCACCCTGTTCAACTAGAATTGCCTCTTTTTCCAACAAGGGAAGGGCTAAATTGAAAACCATCTGAGTCATCTCTAATCTGCTACGTAGCTCTTCTTTCGGAGCCCCACGCCTCAGAGGGAACTGATTATGGTAAGAATACAAGGCTTTCTTAGTTCTAATTCCAACTGACACCCATCCATCTTTACTATAAATTAAACTACCTGAGCCTATATTGGCATTATCAAGGATTACTACCATGTCGTCCTGAAGCATAGCTTCTAGTACGCCAGAAACCGTCTGTGCGTTCATATTAGTCCGCTTTACCACATCATCAAATTCCCCAGGTTCAAGGGAATCTACAGTAGTTAATATCACCTCAGCGTCAGTCCCACCATCCATAAGCGCAAGCCTTTCGATAGTAGGTGCATGCCTTCTCCTATGCCGTTGAGCATGGGTTTCAATGACTCTTCCACCCCCTAAAGTAGTTTGATTAGACCGAACCACGAAATAGTCGCCTTTCATTACAACTATGGGCTTGTCTAATTTCAATTGTGCCCAAGCATCATCACCAGGTTCCACGACATCTTTATCCAACAATCTCAACCTTGCCACAACCTCTACGCTACCTGTATGTAAAGTTAAATACATGTTGTGGCGCAATTGTTGAGGAGAATCAGGTATTACTCTTAACCGGACATCTACAGCTTCCGTCGGACTGAGAAGGCCTGGCACTGTTAGCACCTCTCCCCTCAAAATTTCGTCTTGGGAAACACCTATAAGATTAGCAGCAACCCTAGTGCCGGGTAGTACCTCCTCTTGCTTTCTAAGGTGGGTTTGCAACCCTCTAACACGTGTAAATTGACCCATAGTAGCAAGCTCTACCTCCTGGCCGACTGCTAAAGACCCGTCTATTAATGTCCCAGTTACAACCGTTCCAAAGCCGGTAATTGTAAAAGCTCGATCTATAGGCAAACGGGGACGTCCCACATCCCGCTTTTGTGGCGAATCTTGAATAAGATTTTGTATGCCAAGAAGTAATTCACTTATTCCAGTGCCCTTCAAAGCTGAAACGGGGTAAATTTCTGACCCTTCGAGAGACGTTTCTCTCAGTGCGTCCTCAATATCAGCACCTACAAGCTCAATCCACTCATCACTTACCATATCTATCTTGGTTAGAACTACTACACCGATCGAAATTTTCAATAAATCCAAAATAGCTAGATGTTCTCTAGTTTGAGGCATAACAGATTCATCGGCTGCTATGACAAGCATAGCGAGGTCTATTCCGCCTACGCCAGCAAGCATATTATTTACAAAACGTTCATGTCCAGGGACATCAACAATGCTAACTTCCTCTCCATTGGGAAGTTCCAACCATGCAAAACCAAGATCTATGGTCATGCCTCGTTCTTTTTCCTCTTGAAGCCGATCTGGATCTATACCGGTAAGAGCTTCTACTAAAGTTGATTTACCATGATCAACATGCCCAGCTGTCCCAATGACGTACATATCAGACCCCATGTTCTAACGTGCCGACTAGAATATCATAGCTGAACATGCCCGGCAACGACCACACCCTGGTCCAGAGAGTGGATAGAGAGGGGCTTCCCTATCAACAATAAAGAATGATATCCTGAGGGCGTAAATTCGATTCAAAAGCCGCTGAAATAGGAGAATGATATGGAACTTCAACAGGCCGTAATAGTAAGCGGCGCACGCACACCAGTAGGAAGTTTTGGGGGAGCATTTAAAGACGTGGCAGCCCCGGAGCTCGGCTCTATTGCTATTAGAGCCGCCGTCAAGCGCGCTGGCCTACAACCGGACCAAATTGACGAGGTAGTCTTAGGAAATGCCCTACAAGCGAATGAAGCTGGCTACGCTGCCCGCTTATCTTCTTTGAATGCCGGTATCCCAGAAGAAGTGCCTACTATTGCAGTGAATCGTCAATGCTCATCTGGATTGGAAGCAATAAATATGGCCGCCCAATTAATCAGAGCGGGCGAAGTAGAAATAGCCGTCGCAGGTGGTACTGAAAACATGAGTCAATCACCATACATGCTAGGGTATCAAGCACGCTTTGACGGACTTCGGATGGGGGACGCGAACCTGCGTGACGGGCTTATAGAAGGATTGGGTTGTCCTGTTAATCTATATCACATGGGAGTAACAGCTGAGAACGTGGCGGAACGATTTGGCGTTAGCAGGAAAGACCAAGATGAATTGGCTCTCGCAAGCCATTTACGTGCAGTGCAGGCGGTGGAAAAAGGACGCTTCAATGATCAAATTGTTGAAGTGAAAGTTCCTCAAAGAAAGGGAGAGCCGATTGCCGTCTCAAAGGATGAAGGACCGAGAGCGGATATATCACTAGAGCGACTTTCAACTTTGAGAGCAGTATTTAAGAAAGACGGCACTGTGACTGCTGGGAATGCCTCCAGCATAAATGACGGGGCAGCGGCTGTTGTCATGATGTCAGAGGCCAAGGCCAAGGAACTAGGAATTCAACCAAAGCTAAAATGGCATACCAGAGGAGTTGCTGGGGTAGAACCCGCAATTATGGGCGTTGGCCCTATTCCAGCAGTTCGAAAGTCTCTTGCCAAAGCGGGAATGACCATGTCAGACATAGACCTAATAGAATTAAACGAAGCTTTTGCATCTCAAGCTTTGTACTGCATAAGAGAATTAGAATTAGATATGGAAAAGACGAATGTAAACGGGAGTGGAATCAGCTTAGGACATCCAGTTGGGGCTACCGGTGCTATTATGACTGTCAAGCTGATGGAAGAAATGCAAATCCGGAACGACGAAATCGGAATAGTCACCATGTGCGTAGGTGGTGGCCAGGGTGTAAGTACAATATTTGAAAGAATCGGATAACGGACAAAACAATCGTTACGTATAAATTACCTAAATTCAAATGATGACTTGCCCAGATCGCTTTATTATCTGCCCGTTTGCAATTATTGTATTGGGATCGTGCATAGCACGAATGTCTTCCAGGGGATTGCCGTCAACAACTACGACGTCCGCAGCTTTACCAACCTCAAGGGTGCCTGTTTCGTCTCCAAGTCCGAGACATTCCGCCGATGTTTTCGTTGCACATACTATCGCCTCCATGGGAGTTATTTGAAGACGATTGACCATTATTTCCGGAATGTACGCAAAGTCTCCAAATCCGGCATTTGTCATGCCCGAATCCATACCAGTCACAAACTTCACACCTTTCTCCCACATATCTCTTAGAATTTCGATACGCCTCTCATAATGCCCACTCGATGGCCGACCTATCGATGGATTTCCTCTCATTTCATTAAGATCATGTAACGCGATGGTTGGATCAACCCAAATTCCTTTTTCAATTATTTTTTCAACTACATCCTCATCGTAATCATAAATTTCATCAGGATCCTCAGAAAGCCATGAGCAATGTATGAGGTTATGAACACCAGCCTCCACAGAATTACGAACGCCAGAAGCAGCGTGACAATGGGCTGCGACTCTTAAATTCAGTCTCTCAGCATCTTCAACAGCCGCCCTTAATGTCTCTACTGGATACTGAGGCATTCGGACATTGGTACCAGGCGTGAATCCTCCCCCAGTAGACATTATCTTTATATATCCGGCACCCAGTTTGAACTGATTTCTTACTGCGGTAAGTACCTCTTCTAGAGAGTCCGCCTCAGTACCAAACATATTGCAATGCCCACCAGTGGTTGTAATAGGGGTACCCGCCACTATCATCCGTGGCCCGGGTATAATACCATCCTCGATTGCTTTTTTTATCGGAAATGCAACTTCATTTCGTGCTCCTAAATCTCGCATGGTCGTAACACCTGAAACTAGTGCAGTGCGAACTGCACCAACCGCCCGCATGGTAAATATTTCGTTGCTTTCAGTAGTGATATGCCTGTAGGCGTCTATCTCACTGGAGCAGTGCATGTGTGAATGTACCTCAACAAATCCAGGCATTATGGTGCCATTCACTACAATTTCATCTGCATCATCTTGAATAATTAAAGCGAACTCAGATTGAGAACCAATCCACGTAATCTTGCCATCCTCTAACATGATAGCTGCTTCGGAGATTGGTTCAGCTCCCATACCGTCAATCAATCTGTCTGCCTTTACCACTAATTTCATAGAGAAATCATCCCCTTTTAGTCGCATTCTGAAAAATCATCGCTCATTATAGCAGGTGTATAAAATTCATTTTGGCCCTTGCACAAACCGTGTACGAGTACCATGCTATTCAAATATATTGTGTTTCGGATCAACCATGCTGAAGTGTGAAGTGCACTTCACACTGGACCCGGTACTCTTTTCTGCTATAATCCCACAAAACCTCGTCTATATATAGGCAAATGCATAATATTACATGGATCCTCTTCTGGATCCCAAACAGTTAGATCATTGCCCGTGCTAAACAGTTCAATCCTATATTTCAATTGGAGACAAAATATGACAACACATTCAAATCTAAATACAGAAACTCTTTTATGGCTACACGAGACTATGCTGACTATCCGGAGGTTTGAGGAGCAGTCTAAGCGAGAGGCCGACGCGGGAAAATTAAGGGGAATTCATTCTTCAATTGGGCAAGAAGCAGTACCTACGGGAATATGTGCACATCTAAGGGATGATGATTATGTTCTAGGTACCCACAGAAGCCATCATCACTGTATAGCTAAAGGGGTAGATCTAAATGAAATGATGGCGGAGCTTCTCGGTAAAGCAACCGGTACCAACAAGGGGAAGGGTGGTACGATGCATATTGCCGATATGACAAAAGGCATGCTTGGAGCTAACGGGGTCGTTGGGTCCAATATACCTGTAGCCACTGGGGTAGCCTTAAGCGCCAAAATCAGAGAAACTGATCAAGTAAGTGTAGTGTTCTTTGGAGATGGCGCCTCAAGCCAAGGAAGTTTACACGAATCCATGAATCTTGCCGGGATTTGGAAGTTACCCATTCTCTTCGTTTGCGAGAACAATCGGTACGCCGAATCCACGCCATTTGAATATTCCGTAGCAGGCGGCTCAGTGGCTAACAGAGCCGCGGGATACGCTATGCCTGGGGTAGTTGTAGACGGCCAATCAGCATTGGAAATGTTTGAAGTTGGTAAAGAAGCTGTCGCCAGAGCTAGAGCGGGGGAGGGACCTACATTAATAGAGGCGCAGACTTACAGATATATGGGCCACATGGGAGCTGACGATCCACTGGGTTACCGTACCCAAGAAGAGGAAGACTACTACGAAGGCCGAGATTGCATAAAAAGAATGGAAGAACACCTTTTGGATGGTGGTTTTGCCACAGAAGAGGAACTTAAGGCCATGAACGAAAGAGTTGTGGAAGCTGTTTCAAAGGCCAGCGAATTTGCCAACGATAGCCCATTCCCTGATCCATCGGAGCTCACTACGGACGTATATGTGTCATATCCCTAGTTGCTAGATAAGAGAATATGAAACTTTTGGAAACCTATTAGTTTATGGGAGATAGAAATGGTTCAAGCCAAAAATGTTAGACAATTATCATATATACAAGCCGTAAATGAAGCCCTTCGCCTAGAAATGGAACGTGATCCATCTGTAATAATAATGGGCGAAGACATCGCAGGCGGAGGGGAGCGAGAAGAATTCCAAGACGCTTGGGGTGGACCTATGAGAATGACCAAAGGTCTAGTCGGCGATTTTGGACGTAATCGAGTCAGGGACACACCAATAGCAGAAGCCGGTTTTATAGGCGCGGGAGTCGGCGCAGCTGCAACAGGACTAAGACCCGTGGTTGACCTAATGTACGTGGGTTTCTTTGGAGTGTGCGGAGATCAAATTCTGAACAATGCGGCGAAAATACATTATATGTTTGGAGGCAAAGTAAACGTGCCACTGACAATAATGACCGGCATAGGCGCCGGAACTAACTCTGCCGCCCAGCACTCAGAGACTGTTTACTCTGTATTTACTCACTATCCAGGTTTAAAGGTAGTTGTTCCATCCAATCCATACAACGTAAAAGGCTTATACGCAGCAGCGATCAGGGATGATGATCCGGTTATCATCTGTAATAACCGACAACTCATGGGACTAAGATTTGATGTAGACGTACCAGAAAATGACTATATTGTTCCAATTGGTAAAGCGGACATCCCGATTGAAGGCAGTGACATAACTCTGGTCGGCATGAGTTACACAACGAGAATATGCATAGATGCAGCCAGGGATTTGGAAGCCAGGGGATATTCGGCTGAGGTGGTTGATCTCCTTTCACTATCGCCAATGGATGAGGAAGCTATTCTGGAATCAGTAAAAAAAACACGCAAAATTGTGATCGTGGACGAAGACTATCCTCGCTGCAGCATTGCAGCTGATGTAGCAGCATTAGTTGCCGAACAAGCTTTCGACTATTTAGATGCTCCACCCAAACGGCTAAATCCGCCTCATACGTCCGTCCCATACAGCCAACCATTAGAAGCGCTTTTTGTACCGAACAAGGATCAAGTCGTAGAAGCTGCTCTAGAGGCCCTCGAATAGCTCGTTCACGGACGGTCGTTAAAGTTAGTAGAAACAGTGAGGGAATATGGCAGTTTCAATAGTTATGCCTAGGCTTGGCGATTTCATGACCGAAGGAGTAGTGACGAAATGGCACAAGTCATCGGGAGACCATGTGGAAAGAGGAGACGTCGTGGCCTCCGTTGAAGCAGAAAAATTCAATTATGACGTCGAGGCAACAGATCCAGGGACATTGCACATAGCCGCCAGAGAAGGTGACACCGTAGCTGTCGACGCACCTATAGGCTTTTTATTATCGGAGGGCGAATCTCCCCCGGAAATCCAAGACCCAGAAGAATTGAAACCTACTGTCATACCTCGCGCAGCAACACGTAAAACACCCCTAAGACAGAATACAGGCGATGTTATCCCCTCTACTCCTGGTGCTAGACGGTTAGCAGCCAAATTAGGAATCGACCTCTCTGAAATTAGTCCCACTGGCCCCAGGGGTAGGATTGTTGATGCGGACGTGAGACAACATCACGAAGAACTTGGCAAACCTAAAGATCAAAACGGAAAAGTCCCCCCCGGATTTCCGGAACCTCGTGAAATCATTCCGCTCCAAGGGATGAGAAGAGCAATAGCCAAGAATATGAAAGAGAGCCTCAGTAAAACTGCTCAACTCTCGTATTACATAGACATAGATGTGACAGAAGCTCAGTCTATGAGAAAATCACTTTCCAAGGACTCTGGAACACCAATAACTATGGCCGCCATGATTACTAAAGCATGTGCTGAAGCCCTATCACGCGTGCCATCCATGAACACAATTTTGGTAAACGACAACGTTATGTATTTCGATGAAATAAATATAGGAATAGCCGTTGCATTAGATGAAGGCCTCATAGTTCCAACAATAAAGAACGTACAGCAGTTGACACTATCAGAAATATCTAGTGCAATAAAAGAATTATCAACCAAAGCTTCAACAGGGGGACTCTCTTCCGACGATGTCTTAGGGGGAACATTCACTATTAGCGTCCTAGGTGTAGTAGACGGATTTACTCCCATACTAAACCCTCCTCAAAACGCTATTATTGGAGTGGGTCGGAATATACAAAAACCTATCGTCAAAAATGGGGAAATTGTTGTGAGAGACATGATGACGTTGAGCCTAACTGCCGACCATCAAGTGATTGATGGTGCTGTGGCTGTAAGCTTCATGAGACGTCTCCAGCGTGTTTTGGAGCGCCCAGCAAATATACTTGGATAATACAAGCTTCACCTTCAACAAATAATTGTCTTGTGAACCATTTGGGAACAGTCCACAATGAGCAATAAGGCTATGTTACTAATCTGGTGGACCCACCCCATTTCGAGCAATGGCTTTCTACCAAATTCAGAAATTTGGAAAGATATGTCTCACTACGAACCGAGTCCAGAGTCATAATTAGTGCATCTTCACGATTATCTGTGTAATAAGCTTTTCTCATCCCGCGCTCGCTAAATCCATATTTTTTATAAAGATTTTGAGCCACGTAATTGGATATTCTAACCTCCAATGTTAGAACATCGTAATTACGAAACATTGTCTGCTCAATTGCACTAATCAGAAGAAGTTCCCCAATACCACGACCCTGATATTGTGGGCTAACACCGACTGAAACAACATGGACGTCATCAACCATGTACCACAATCCGACAAATCCTACCAATTTATTCGACTCAGCTAGGCCTGAAGAACTTATACCCGACAGAACGTTCTTAGCACTATTCAATAATCGAACCAATGGAAAATACTCGTTGTTTGCCTCGTCGACTGATATTACAGGATCATCACCCGGGTTCGGCTTTATATCTTCAAACGCCACTAAATATCTTGCCAGTTTATTTACTAATTCGCGACGAAAAGATGTAGGGGGAAATAACGTAGGGAAGGCTTCTTTTTCAACCAAAGAAGCCTTCCTAATGTCACGATCATCCATTGGACGTACCGAAAACAACATCTGTTCCATATTAGCTTGATGATTTGGCAAATTCATTCCATATCTTTTCTTACCATAATCTGTTTAATGTATATTCAACTGGGTATGTTCGTTTTAATGGCAAAAACCTAGCAACCCTCGCCACCACAATTTAAACAGTTATGGACGAATCAGGTCAACAACCTCGTTTATTGACTCAACTATCCAGTCTGGTCGTATTTGTGAACCTTTCGGTATTTCCTCATTCTTGGGATTCACCCAAACAGAAGTAATCCCTAATTGTTTAGGAGCCACTACTTCCCACTCGTAATTATCCCCAATCATCCATGTATCTTCTGGTCCATAACCCAAATACTCCATAGCAAACTGGTAAACTTTCATATCTGGCTTACCTATCCCAAATTCACCTTCAATTAACACAAGATCAAAAAATGAAGATAAATTGTAAGCGTCAATCTTTCGACGTTGAGTGGCACTGTCACCATTCGTGACTAGAGCCATTCTCAAATCTAAGGCTCTAATAGTTCTTAGTGTATCTATGGCACCGTCATAAGGCTTTAGGCCAGATAATCTCTGATCCTGATAGCTCTCTGCCATCTCCTCAACAATTTCCGGGGATTGAATCCCTAGACTACAAAAAGCATTTTGGACTATGACCATGGATGAATTTTCCAAGCCCAGCCTGCCAAGGCGATGTCTAACAGGTTCACTCCAATACCATTTTCGACTCTTAGTAATCACTCTAAGTAAATTCTCCTCCGTAACACCCGGTATATGGGGAGAAAACATTCTAATCACGCTTCTCCAGATCAATTCCGACTGATTCCCAAAACTTAAAATGGTATCGTCTAAATCAAACAAAATAGCCTTAGGACAATTATTCAAAAACTTATCCTTTTCTCTGCGCTCATGCAACTTAGTCATAGGCAAAAACCGCAATAGTACTTACAACAAAGTTATCCAATACTATCAGTCCGTAAGCAGACAGCAAGTTCAAGCAAGATTATGGATAAAAAAATTAAACTTTTTTTATCCATTTAAATATTTGACGAGTATTTTAAGCAGCCTTTTTACGCTGCATTTTTCTTAAATACCCTTTAATAACTGAGATTTATAGCCCTTTACTAATATATATACGTACATTTGTTCTTTACTAATTGAGTTTTTCGTCTAAGAATGATACAATAAAGTCCTAAATTAACTTGCAACTTTTGCACAAATTTAGTCCACTTATATGTGGTATTCACCACTCGGAGAACTATCGGCAGAGCCATCCGGTAAAATTAGCCGCTACTAACTTCAACTATGCGGATTTGTGGTCTGGGCTCAATGAAGTATGCGAGTTAGGTAGGCATTCGAAAGGATTCATCAATGGCAACACGAAGAAACGGTGAAGACGAATATACCGCAGGCGATATACAAGTCCTTGAAGGAATGGAAGCTGTCAGAAAGCGTCCTGGCATGTACATTGGCAGTACGGATCAACGAGGATTGCATCATTTAATATACGAGATCGTCGACAATGGCGTTGATGAATTCATGGCAGACTTCGCATCGGGTATCAAAATCGATATAAACGAAGATGGGTCAGTTAGGATTGAAGACGATGGGCGAGGTATACCTGTAGATATCCACCCTACTACAAAAATGACAGCAGTCGAGACAGTTATGACAACGCTACACGCTGGTGGCAAATTTGGGGGGAAAGCGTATGCGGTTTCCGGGGGGCTTCACGGAGTAGGCGCATCCGTTGTAAACGCTCTCTCAGAAAATCTCACAGTGGAAGTATATCGTGAAGGCCAGGTACATAAACAACATTTTTCGAGAGGTAAAAAAGCTTCAGAACTAGAATCGGAGCCCTTGCCAAGAGGTCAAAAACGAAATACTGGAACCGTCGTGACATTTAGCCCCGATAGAGAGATTTTTGGTGATTATCTATACGATTTCAACACACTTTCACAACGATTCAAAGAAATGGCCTATCTAAATAAAGGCCTACAAATCAGCTTCAAAAGTAATTGGAAAGGCCACGAACAGGCTTGGCCGAATAATGAAGTTACTTACTATTTTGAGGGAGGGATCTCAAGCTTCGTACGTAGTTTAAATCAAAACAGAGTCGTTTTACACAAGGATCCAATTTACGTGGAACGGTCGGACAACGGAACTATCGTTGAATGCGCCCTTCAATACAACGACAGCTATACAGAATACGTACACTCATTTGCAAACTGTATCAACACAATAGATGGCGGAACACACATCACAGGGTTCCGAAGTGCAATAACTCGTATTATCAACGATTATGGGCGAAAACAAAAACTGATTAAAGATAACGAACCTAACCTTTCCGGTGACGACACTAGGGAAGGTATGGCAGCAGTTATAAGCGTGAAGCTTACGGACCCTCAATTTGAAGGACAAACAAAGACACGACTAGGTAACCCAGAGGTCAGAACTCAGGTAGAAAGTGTTCTGGCTGAAGCTGTTCAATATTACCTGGAGGATAATCCACAAGAAGCTAAGCGTATTCTCGAAAAATGTTTAACATCCCAGCGTGCTAGGGATGCTGCTCGAAAAGCGCGCGATCTCATCATCAGGAAAAACGCAATGGATGGCGGAGGCTTACCAGGCAAACTTGCTGATTGCTCGGAAAAGAATCCAGCGCTGTGCGAACTATATCTGGTAGAGGGAGATTCGGCAGGCGGTACTGCAAAAATGGGTCGCGATAGAAGAAATCAAGCCATTTTGCCCTTATGGGGTAAGATACTAAATGTCGAAAAGGCTAGGGCTGATAAAATATTGGGACACGACGCTATAAGATCCATGATCACCGCTATAGGGGCAGGATTAGACGATGATATAGACTTAACGAAATTAAGATATCACCGAATTATCATCATGACGGATGCAGATGTAGACGGATCACATATACGGACTCTATTGCTTACCTTTTTCTTTAGACATATGCGTGCCCTGATAGAGCATGGCCATATGTACATTGCACAACCTCCCTTATACAAAATCTCTTCCGGTCGCCAACAGCATTATGCATACAGCGAGGGTGAACGCGAAGGAATAATGACTCAGCTTGAAGGAAAGAGGAACATAAATCTTCAGCGTTACAAAGGACTCGGAGAAATGAACGCTGATCAACTATGGGATACAACTATGGATCCTGACAAGCGTACCTTGTTGCAAGTATCTATAGCGGATGCTGAGGCAGCTGACAACATATTCTCTGTGCTAATGGGAGACGTGGTAGAGCCAAGGCGTAATTTTATTCAAGCTCACGCCCTTGAAGTACAAAATCTGGACGTCTAAAGAAGCTCATATTAACCGAACTAGTAATATACATCGAAGAAGGAAGACACAGAATAAGCACTTATAACCCGCTAAGGCCACATTCCAGTGCTTAGATATCTCTCTCCAATGTCATTGCATAGCGTCACAAAACAACCGCTACTTTCCCTTCGTGCTATCGTAGCAGCCCCTTGCAAATATGCACCTGACGACTGTCCTGCAAACAGCCCCACACTGGCCATAAGGTGAGACATTTCGTAACTTTTATCAACATCAACCACAATCATTTCGTCAACAACCGTTTCGTCAAATATCTTAGGAATAATATGTCCTTCCCCCAATGGTTTAAGACCCTCTACACCAGGCCATTCCGGTGGGTTTATTCCAATAATCTTAACGTCATTATTGTATTCTTTCAATCGCCGACCAACACCCGTTATTGTTCCTCCTGTACCTACCCCGGCTACGAAATGAGTTATGTTAGGAACTTGTTCTAGGATCTCAACTGCAGTAGTGTCGTAATGAGCCATCGGATTGTTCTCATTGTCATATTGAGATCTATAATAATATTTGTCCGGATTTTTTTCGTAAAGTCTCTTAACTTCATACAAGGCTTCATCGTAACCTAGCATAGGATCCGTAAAAATAATTTCAGCCCCGTGAGATCGAATGCGCCTTTTCCTCTCTTCACTAGCATTTTCTGGCATTACTAATGTCACCTTGTAGCCTAGTACCGCACCAATCATGGCATATGCTATCCCTGCATTTCCCGAAGTTGCATCTAGAACCGTCTTATCCTTGGTTAATTCCCCCGACAATATAGCCTCTACTAACATTCTCATAACCGGTCTATCTTTTATTGATCCCCCGGGGTTCAGATGTTCATATTTCACATTAATTGAGCTATTTCCAATATCCATCGGAAGATCCAATTTAACCATTGGAGTATTTCCTATCGCCAGAAGGGCAGGATAGTTTGATATGAACTTAAGATACTCGCGTGACAGGGGCAATGTAGCCTCCTTGAAATGACAATCTTAGTAAATCAATATTTCCTCAAGTCTTTGAAGTCTTTGCCCAAAAAGAGTATACCCATCACTCAATATATACGTCCAGCTTTATTTTACGAGAGATATGACTTCTAAGTCGGAATCTCTATTATCATGTAAAATACTGAATGAGCAGAATAAGATACCATTTTGTGCGGTGGTAATATGGCAAATAAAGATATTGAGCGACTAGCTAAAGAGATCAAGGCACGACTCAATTATCATAATCACAGATATTATGTGCTGGACGATCCAATAATTGAAGATGCTCAATATGACGGTCTAATGCAAGAACTTAGAGAGATCGAACAGCAGCACCCTGAAATTATAACAATTGATTCTCCCACACAACGCATTGGAGCTCTCCCATCGCAACGTTTCGCACAAATCACACATCCGACCGCTATGATGAGCCTCAATAATGCCTTTAACTTTGAAGATTTCATGTCTTGGCATAGACGGGTCAGTGCTATGTTGGAACAAGATAGTTTCGAATTAGTGTGTGAATTAAAATATGACGGATTGGCCGTGGCTTTAACCTATCAAGATGGTGTATTAATTAGAGGGGCAACTCGTGGAAATGGATATATAGGTGAGGATGTTACCTCAAATCTCCGTACTATCAAGAGTATTCCGTTGAGACTTTTGGATCCTGGCGCATCCGGTACTCTAGAAGTAAGAGGAGAAGTGTACTTTCCCAAATCCAGTTTTACAAAGCTAAACAATGAGCGACTCGCGAAAGGACAGCCTACTTATGCAAATCCTCGGAACACAGCGGCTGGGTCCCTTAGACAACTAGACTATAAAATCACTGCCAGTCGACCCCTCGACATATATGTTTACTCATTAGGCTACCTCAGCGAGGCAAGTAATAATGATGTGTATATGACTCAAATGGACACTCTGACACATTTGAAATCCCTAGGCTTCAGGACAAGTGCTCACGTGTCTCTAGTGTCCACACCTGAAGAAGTGGAAGCATTTTACTCACGTTGGATTGATAGCCTGGATGGTATTGATGTTGCCGCGGACGGAGTCGTAGTAAAAGTAAATAGATTTGACTATCAACAACATCTTGGCAATGTTGGCCGTGAGCCCCGATGGGCAGTCGCTTACAAATTTCCTGCCGAAAGGGCAGTTACTAAACTTCTTGATATTCGGGTAAATGTTGGTAGAACAGGCAGCATTAATCCCTTTGCAATCTTTGATCCTACAATAGTTGGTGGTGCAAAAATTAAACAAGCCACACTTCACAACATTGACTACATAAGAGGCAAAGATTTGCGCAGAGGCGATTATGTAGTTATTGAACGGGCAGGGGAGGTTATCCCCCAAATAGTAGACGTCATTCAATCTAGACGAACAGGTAAAGAACTCTCATTTGACGATGACGAGGACTTGCAACGCTTATTCATACATTGCCCAAGCTGTAAACATTCGACGGTCAGAACGGTTGACGAAGCTGCCGTGTATTGCATTAATCCTAGGTGCCCCGACCAACTGACCCGACTTGTAGAACATTTTGTCAGCAAGAATGCTATGGATATAGAAGGCCTTGGTACTAAATTAAGCTCAAATTTAATTGAACTCGGGCTCATTACTGATGTCGCTGATATTTATGAACTAACAATTGACAAACTAGAAAACATAGATCGTATGGGAATGAAAAGCTCTAATAATCTTGTAAAAGCGATCACAACCAGTAAAACCAAACCCTTTTCAAGAGTTCTCACAGGGCTCGGAATTCGCCATGTAGGCTCAGAAGTAGCAGAACTACTATGTAGATACTACACAGACATAGACAGCCTAATTGATGCCACAGAAGAGGACTTAACCAAGCTATCTTCCATAGGACCCAGAATTGCAGAAAGTATAACCGCCTATTTCCTCTCTTCATCAAATCGAACAATAATTGAAAAGCTCAAGAAAGCTGGGGTAAATCTGAAAGCTGACAATCCTAATGAATCCTTTAGTGACAAACTAAATGGTCTCAGGTTCGTAGTAACTGGTCGACTACAGAACTCAAGTCGATCGCAAATACAGCAGCGTATTAAAGAATCAGGTGGACTAGTTAGTGGTAGTGTAAGCAATAAAACCGATTATGTTATAGCCGGAGAAGATGCAGGCAGTAAGTTGATCGATGCAAACAATCTAGGTGTGCAAATCATAACAGAAGAAATTCTTGAGCAAATGCTATACGATGATTAAATTGGCGAGGCCCTTCATATCCTACAAAAAAGCAGGCACCACTTTATTCAAAAATAATTCCAATTGGCTCTCTTGTTCCATAGCCGCAAAACGTACGATTATAGTTTCTGCACCGTTTTCAACGTACTGATTTATTCGTTCAATTACGCTTTCAGATGTACCATAAGGTCCCCACCTATCACCCCAATAATTCAATCCGTAATAAGCTTGTAAAAACCTATTAGCTTCTCTTTCAGCATGAACTTTGTTCGTAGCTATATTAACTGTCATATAAAAAGTACGTTCCATGGCTGCGAAATCTCTTCCTAGCTGTTCTGCATGCCACTCAATTCTATCCAATAATAGACGGTACTCATTCGGATGATCCGATATAGATATAATTCCATCCCCCAGCCTTGCAGAACGCGCAAATTGACTTTCGCTGCCTGAATGCCAATGGGCAGCCATTAAAAATGGCACACCTTTTCCTTGCAGCGCAGTGGGACGTACCTTTAAAGACTCTAATTGAAAATGGTCTCCAGAATAAGCAACTACTTCACCGGCTGTCAAACGCTTCGTTATATCGACTACCTCTTCGAAGCGACTAGCACGACGCTTAGGGTCCACACCAGCATTTCTCCATTCTTGTCTTTGATCTTCATTAAATACTCCTCCTACACCTGCTCCAATAATAAGGCGGCCACCGGATATTACATCCAAGGTGCCAAGCACATGCGACAACGTCACCGGATGGCGTAACGCGGCTAACAATACTGATGTGCCGAGCCTCACATGTTCAGTATTACTCGCAACAGCTGCTAAGGCAGTTAATGGTTCCAACCTTGGCTTAGCAGTAAGACTATCTCCTACCCAAACAGAATCCAAACCCGCTTTTTCTACCTCTCGGGCCATGGTGATAATAGGCTTAATATTCTGAGGGTTAGGTGCAGTCATAATAAGATGACGGGTAGGCAATAGAACGCCTAATTTAACAGTATTAGCCATAAATCACCGCATTCCTGAGAAAATAAGTCATTAATAAATACTCGTGATTGCTGTGCCAAATAGTAGTCATATCTACTGAACGGCCCCTATGTAGGTAGTCCTGAAATCAGGGTCTATTTGTTCACATATCAGGAAATCTTCCGGCGTATCCAGGTCCAATGCAAATCCGTCAGATTCACATATCTCGAAATCTGCTCCTAATGCCTTTATTTGCTCTCTGTGCCGTTGGAAACTGTTCTTACCTAATGCCGGCTGGAATTCTGAACAAATAGGAACTAACATCCCATTCGTACCACCATCACGCTGAGCAGGCGACAAAACCAGAGTCTCACCGTCATTCGACAGACTTATCAGTTCATCAATATCTCCACTTTTCAAGAAAGGCAAATCAGCAGGAATATACATTGCAACTAGCTTACTCCTTTTCGCCAATGAAAAAGCCTTCGACAGAGACTCATTTAAGTCATTGCCCATATCATGGCACCAATCAGCACCTAAAGCCAACGTTTCGCTGCGTACTCTTTGGTCCCCTCCTACCACCCAAACATAGTCAACATTAGACAACAAGGCAGATTTTGTGACTCGTCGAAACATTTCTATACTAAGAGTAGCCCGCTCTTTATCGTCAAGAATCATAGAAAGTCGTGTCTTACACAAGGCCAATGGTTTCATCGGTAGGACTGCCACAATTCCTGTCATCAAATTATGTCACACACAAATTGTGCTAGCCGCTCTTTATCTGCTTCCGTGTTCATTATAGTATTGGTCATTTCTACCCGCATACCTAATTGTTCCACCTCATGGCATAGTGATTCATCTAAATTATCCATAACAAAAATATCACAGAGGCCTACATACTGCTTAGCTACTCCTACACAAGATACATCATGTCCTAATTCCAGTAACATTTTTGCTGCCGGTCCTTTTATCGCCGTGCCATTTACAATGGGACTGACAGCGATTCTAGTACCTCCAAAACCCTCTATCGATGCCTTGACACCCGGTATAGACAGTATTGGCGCAAGACTTACAAACGGATTAGAAGGGCAAAATAACAAGCACTCAGAAAATTCTAAGGCGTCAGCAAAACCCGGAGAGGGCACAGAATCCTCTGCACCTTCAAATTTGATACTTTCCACCACAGGAGCACACTGATTTTTTACAAAATAAGTTTGCATTGGCAATTCACCGACGTCGGTGGAAAGTACAGTGCGTACTCTATCGTCGGTCATGGGAACTATTCTATGCTCAATACCCAGAGCATCAGATAAAGTTCTGGTTACTTGAGATAAAGTCCATCCTTTTTTCAGCATATCGGTCCGCATAATATGTGTCGCAAAATCCAAGTCCCCCAAATTGAACCAGCTATCCACACCAAGCGATTTCAATCTATCCAAAATCCTATAACTATCATCTAAAATACCCCAGCCAGTGTGGGGATTAGAGACTCCTGCAAGAGTATACATCACAGTATCTACGTCTGGGGAAACATGAAGTCCAAAGAATTCCTCATCATCACCGGTATTTACCACGACAGTAAGTTTACCAACCGGTTGTATTATACTCATGCCCAATGCAAGTTTCGCACCGCCGACTCCCCCGGCAAGAGCAACAACTCCTCTAGTCATAAATCCCCCAAATCTTTGACCTATAATAAAATGGGCACGTCTACCCCTACGATCAATCCGTTATTCTCACCAATACAAGAATACTGTAACATCTATGTTAAAATCGTCGCAACGTGGCCCCATGCCCTATCGTGAATACTGACGGAGCTCAATATCTATATCACCCATCTTTCTCTCACTAATTTTCGCAACTACAGAGACCTAGACCTGCCACTTAGTCAAGGTCTAGTGGTATTTGAAGGGGAAAATGGACAGGGGAAAACTAATCTATTGGAGGCTATTCATATCCTCTCAGTAGGAAAATCCACACGCACATCCAGTGATCGCGACTTAATCCCTCAATATCCAGAATTGGCATCCAATCAAGAAATGTATTCCAGGATAGCTGCAGAAATAAGTACAGAAAACGAAACCACACAACTCCAGATAGATTTTCAAAGTAGTCGCGTCGAACAAACCAGTGAAAGTCAATTCGCCGATACGAATATACTCTCGGTAAGGAAATTTTTCAAAGTTAACGGAGTTTCAAAGAGGGCTTCTTTGGCTGTAGGACAACTAAATGCTGTAATGTTCAGTGCGGACGATCTTAGCATAATCTATGGTCCTCCTTCAGTTCGTCGCAAATACATAGACATCTTAATCTCTCAAACAGATCTCAAATATCTACAATGTTTGCAGCGATATAGAAACATCTTAACTCAGCGGAACTCTCTACTGAAAATGATAAGGCAGGGCCGTTCTGATCCCATGGAACTTAGCTACTGGGACGATCAATTAGTGAACGAAGGAAAATATATTATAGAAAAACGCTCAAATGTAATTTTAAAACTTTCGAATATCGCAAGTTCAATTCACACCGAGCTAAGCGGGATATCAGATAATCTCCACATCGTTTATAAACCTAGCATCGGTGCTATATTAAAAAACGATGTCACTGGGCTATTTTATCAAAAATTAAGCGACTCAAAAGTCAAAGAATCCGCGAGCGCAGTTACTTTAACGGGACCACATCGAGACGATCTAACCATAACAGTAGACGAAATGGACACTTCAAAGTATGGGTCCAGGGGGCAAGCCCGTACAGTTGTGCTAGCAATGAAATTGGCAGAAGCTGAGTACATCAAATTTCTTCGTGACAAAGGACCTATATTGCTATTAGATGACGTCTTGTCAGAATTGGATCAAAATCATAGATCTCATGTATTAGATAGGGCACGCCAATACGATCAGACTTTTATTTCTACAGCAGATATTTCTTCTCTGGGAAGCTGTCTAGGAAAATCACTGACCATATACACAATTTCTGATGGGCTTATCAAAGAATATAATCCCATTTAGTAGGTCAAGATAGACTTCACATTCCATACCATCGTGACATTCTAGTGCAGTACGTATAATGTGCCATCTCCAGCCGGAAGATAAAGCTTTTGCCCAGCAAATACCGGGGCTGCATCAAAGATTCCTTCTGTGGCAACTTGCCACTTCTCCACACCGGAATTGGCATTAAGGCCATACACCGTGCCATCAGGGGTTCCAAAAATTAAAGTATCACCTACTACCAGAGGCGTTGATCGAAGCATTCTCTGCTTAGTATTAAACGTCCACTTATTCTCACCTGTTGCTGCGTTTATAGCATAAACTTTGCCTGATAAACCCGGCATATAAAGTGTATCATTGGCCAATGCCATATTCCCTTGGAACCTATCTTTAACACGTGAAACCCAAAGATGGGAATTAGGAAATGGAGGAGATGGCGCTAACTGCCATACCCATAGTTGTAACCATATTCTGCGGATTGATTTCTCAAAAGGAAGTATCCTTGCAGTTGCATGGAAGGCACGCGTTAAGCCAGTAGCAGCAGATACATATACAATGCCATCTGATATGACTGGGGAATTTTCTAATGCCGAGCCTGATTGAAAAATAGCTCTGTGCTTACCAGTTTTAGAGTTTAAGACATACGTGTACCTATCCCTGGAACTTGCGACAAGTACATCCCCTTCTATCGCAAAAGAAGAAACAATACTCCCTCCAGTTTCATAATCCCAATGCAAATCTCCATTCAAGGCATCTATTGCATAAATCTTCCCGTCTACCGCACCTATATATAACAATCCTCCATAGACTATCGGAGATGCATATATCGGATACCCTATGTCATACTCCCAAATTAATTGTCCCGTATCTTGGTGCACGGCAAGCAAGCGCCCATCCCTAAGGCCGAAAAAAACGAATTCGCCCGCCACGGCAGGAGAAGATTCTACTGGCCCCATCGACACTTGGTGGATCCATCGAATCTCACCTGTATTTGAATTCAGTGAAACCAGACGACCATCACCGGTTGCCATGTACAGATTGTCATCTACTACAGCCGGCGAAGACAGAAGTGGAAACTCCGTCTCAAAATTCCACAAAACATCTAGCTTCGGTTCCCAATTGGGGACATCAGCGTAACCCGTCCTCCCATTGTCTCTTTGAAACATCACGGAATCCTGTGATTCGTATGTAGAAGTCATGGGGGAGCTGGGCTGATTATTGACTACCGTAAAATCCATAGAATTATAGGCCACTAACAATGCCAAAAGAACAAGTGGCAATACTATCGCAAGTAATCTAATTCGTCTCTTATTCCTTAGAGAACGATCCCGCCGAGAGCTTAGCAACAATTCTTCTTCTTCCGTAATGAGAACTGCAGAATCTAAAGAGCCCAAGCATTGGGAGCATCTAGTCACAGTTTGTGGATTAACTTGATTGCATAGAGTACACATCAATCTATTTTGTTGTGAGTCAGGAAACGGTGACACTTCAGCACCCATAGATGAAAGCCTCATTAACAATTATTCTAAGACGACGAGTTACCTATTCGCACTCGCACTGATTCAGTAATTTAACATTGCTGACACGTGACCATCAGCATACAGTATCTTCACGATTCCTGTATATAATAAATCAGTTCACAAGTATTTTACGTATGGATCTTTCTTAGGATAGAATGATCGAATCAACATACGACCGGGACGATACTTAACTAAATGTTTCAAGTAAATTTTAAATTTGAGAATATACTTCAATTTTCAAAGTTGCCAACGAGGCATAAGTTTTTTGAATCACGACATAGGAGTACATAAATATGGCTAGCAGAGAAACTGGAAAACCGAACATCATATTTATTCTCAGTGATGATCAAGGGGCATGGGCTATGCGATGTGCCGGGAATGCAGAGCTTGTTACCCCCAATCTGGATCGTCTTGCTGAAACCGGCATACGCTTTGAAAATTTCTTCTGCGCATCGCCCGTATGTTCCCCCGCTAGAGCTTCAATTCTCACCGGAAGCATCCCATCCCAACATGGAGTACAAGACTTTCTTAGAAAAGGCAACAACACTCTTCAAAAATCAGACGGCATCAATATAGATTACATGGCTGACCAAAAGTCATATATAGAAATTCTCTCTGCAGATGGATATAACTGTGGTCTCAGCGGCAAATGGCACCTAGGTCACGCTTCTCTTCCACAACTGGGATTCTCTTACTGGAATGCTCACGCAGCAGGAGGAGGAAATT